>NZ_BMPG01000003.1:300000-533175 GCF_014647475.1 Halocalculus aciditolerans
GCACCTGACCCATCTCCTCGGCCACTCCTTCGAGTTGGTTCCGCAGGATTTCGAGCGTGATCGGATCGACGTCACTCATCGTTCTCCCTCCGCGCTGTGGTCGCTCGTGAGGACGAGCGCGCCGTCCTCGCGTACTCCGGCGTCCCACGCGGGCGGGACGACGACCGTGCTCTCTGCCTGTTCGATAACCGCGGGCCCGCCCACGGTCCGGCTGGGCGGGAGCCCTGCCCGCTCGTAGACCGGTGTTTCGTACACGTGACCGTCGGTGCCGAAGCGTGCCTCACGGAGGCCGGTCTGTGCCTCGCCGCTCGCTTCGTGCGTGGCTGCGGGTTCGCCGCGCTCGGCCGTCGCGGTCACGCGGAGGTTCACGAGGTCGACTGGCTCTTCCATTCGGTAGCCGTAGGTCGACTCGTGGGTGTCGTGGAAGCGCTCGGCGACCACACCGGGGTCGAAGGGCGACCCGGTCGGGATTGTCAGCTCGAAGCTCTGTCCGGCGTAGCGCAGGTCGGCGTGACGTTCGACGACGGCTGTCTCGGGGTTCCGCACGTCCGCGAGCGCGTCCGCCTCCAACTCGTCGTACAGGGCGTCGACGTGCTCGGGGTCGACGTCGTCGAGCGCCGTCCGGTAGGTTCGGACGGCGTCGTGCTTCTCGTCGGCGGCGAGCAGACCGTAGGCGGAGAGGACGCCGCAGGCCGGTGGGACGACGACCGTGCCGACGTTGAGGTCCGCGGCGAGCGCGGCCGCGTGCATCGGGCCGGCACCGCCGAACGCGACGAGACCGAACTGCCGGGGGTCGTGGCCTCGCTCGACCGTCGCCGAGCGGATGGCCCGAGCCATGTTCGCGTTCGCGACGCGGTAGACGCCGCGAGCCGCCTCGACGGCGCTCTCCAGCCCCGCCTCGTCGGCGAGGCCTTCGAGGGCGTCGTGGGCTGCCTCGACGTCGAGTGAGAGCTCACCGCCGAGTTCCGTGCTCTCGCCGATGTAGCCGAGGACGAGGTTCGCGTCCGTGACGGTCGGCTCGGTCCCGCCCTTCCCGTAGCAGGCGGGACCGGGCTCCGCACCGGCGGACCGCGGGCCGACACGGAGCGCGCCGCCGTCGTCGACCCACGCGATAGAGCCGCCGCCGGCACCGACCGTCGTCACGTCGACCATCGGCGTGCGGACGGGCCGGCCGTTGATTTCCGCGTCGGTCGTGCGCTCCGCCTCGCCGTCACGGACGAGGCTCACGTCGCTCGACGTCCCGCCCATGTCGAAGGTGACGAGGCCGCGCAGGCCGCGCTCGTCGGCGGTTGCGCCCGCCGCGGTGCTCGCGCCGACGACGCCAGCGGCCGGCCCGGACATCGAGGTCGTGACCGCGTGCTCGCGGACGGTATCGGCGTCGGCGATACCACCGTTGGACTGCATCACGAGCGGTTCGGGGAGCCCCGACTCGACGGCTTCGCTCGTGAGACGGCCGAGGTAGCTGTCGATTTTCGGCGTGACGTAGGCGTCGACGACCGTCGTCGACGTGCGTTCGTACTCGCGGAACTCCGCGAGCACCTCGTGGGAGACCGATATCGGAACGTCGAGCTCCGCGTCCAGAATCTCGGCGACGCGCCGCTCGTTCGCCGGGTCGGCGTAGGCGTGGAGCAAGCAGACGGCGACGCTCTCGGCGTCGCTCTCACGAATCCGCGCGGCGACGTCGCGGACCGCGTCCTCGCCGACCGCGGCTTCGACACCGTCGGGCGACGCGCGCTCCGGGAGCTCGAAGCGGCGGCGACGCGGCACGAGCGGGTCGGGTCGCTGCGCGGAGAGGTCGTAGAGGTCCGGACGGTCCTGCCGGCCGATTTCGAGGACGTCACGGAACCCCTCGGTCGTGACGAGCGCCGTCTTCGCGCCGGTCTCTTCGAGCAGCGCGTTGACCGAGACGGTCATCGCGTGCGTGAACTCGTCGACGTCGCTCGGAGCGATGCCCGCGGTCGCACAGGCCTCGTGGATGCCGTCGAGCACGCCGACGCTCTGATCGGCGGTGCTCGGAACTTTGGCGGTGACGAGGTCGTCGCCGGTCGAGAGCACCACGTCGGTGAACGTGCCGCCGACGTCAGCGCCGATTCGGATGGAGCTGTCACCCGTCATCTACACCACCCCGGCGATGGAGAGGAGCGTTCGAATGCCGAGCCAGACGACGACCAGCGTGACGATGGCTCCGAGAACGTTCGACCACGTCCCGTTCGTGTGGTCGCCCAGGGTGTCGTCGTCGTTCATCACGTAGATGAGGAAGATGGCGACGATCGGCAGGAGGACGCCGTTCGCCACCTGCGCGAAGACGATGACCCGGACGGGACTGTAGCCGAGGCCGGAGAAGACGATACCCACGAGGAGAATGGTCCCCCAGACGGCGCGGAAGCGCGTCGAGGTGAGGTCGTCGTCCCAGCCGAGAGCGCCCGCAGTCGCGTAGGCCCCGGCCAGCGGCGCGGTCGTCGCAGAGGTGAAGCCGGCGGCGAAGATACCGACGCTGAACAGCCACTTCGCGTAGGTCCCCGCGAGCGGCTCGAGCTGCTCGGCCATGCGCCCGACGTTCTCGATACTCGTCCCGTTCGGGAACGCCGCTGCCGCGGTCACGAGAACGGCGATCGTGATGAGGCCGCCGATAGCGATCGAGAGGACGGTGTCGGTGCGACACTCCGCCAAACCCGCAGGGCCGCTCCAGCGGTCGCTCACGCTGGACGCGTGCAGGAAGAGATTATACCCGACGACGGTCGTGCCGACGAGCCCGGTCACGAGGTAGAGCGACCCCCGGGGGATGCCGGGCACGAACCCTGTCGCGAGCGCGCCCCAGTCCGGGCCGATGAGGATGGCGTCGAGGACGAACGAGACCGCCATCACGATGACGAGACCGACGAGCGTCTTCTCGATATACTCGTACTTCCCCGTCCAGAGCAGCGCGCCGGCGATGACGCCCATCACCGGCCCCCAGACGTTGGAGCTAACGCCGGTGATGACTTCGAGGCCGGCCGCGCCGCCGAGGATATTCCCCGCCTCGTAGGCGGCCGTTCCGACACCGATCGCCGAGATGACGAGCGCGATACTCACCCACTGCGCGACGTCGCTATCGAACCGGTCTCGCAGGCCCTCACCGAGTCCCTTGCCGGTGACGAGACCGAGTCGAGCGCTCATCTCCTGAAGGACGATCGTCGCGACGATGGAGAACGCAATCGTCCACGCTAACGCGTAGCCGAACGACGCCCCGGTGACGCTCGCCGTCGTCACAGTCCCGGGGCCGATGAACGCCGCGGCCACCATCGCGCCGGGACCGATGCTCTTCAACCGTTCAATGACAGCCGTGCCCATGAGGGAATCTACCACTACTCGTGAGAGAGAGATTGAAAAGGATTGTTAAGATTCGGATATGAATCGTTCATACGACTTCACACGCTCTGTGGCCACTGCTCGTGCCTACGGCCGACGCTCCCTGACGAGCACCTTCGAAACGCCTTCCTCGACCTCGACGCCGAAGGAGACCTCGGTCGTGCTCTTGCGGATGAAACGCATCATGAACCAGCGCATCTCCTCCGACGGGAAGACGATGTGGTACGTATCTCCCTCTGCGCGTCGGACGGTGAGGAACCCACAGAGCGCGAGCCAATCGAGGAGTTCACCGACGTCGTCGAAGCGCTCAGCGTACTCGTGTGCGTGGTACTCCGAAACGCGATCAACCGTCTCGATGAACGCCTCCTCGGGGTCGTCGACGTCGACAGTGTCGAGGAAGGCGTGGAGGAAGTCCACGTCGAGGAGGACGTGCTCGCCGCCCGCCAGCATCCGATGATACTCCGAGAGGTTCTCGTCGCTCTCGGTCTCGGCCGCCGTCGCCGCCTCGAAGTTCGTCGCATAGAACGACAGCGCCCGTCTGACGACCTCGCTCTGGGCGGCGTCAGTCCGTTCGACGAGGTCGGTAAGCGCCGCCTTCGCATCGGCGTCGAGTGAGACCGTCACCCGCTCCTGTGGCATGCCTCTCCGAAGCACGCCGGTGTGCCTATACCTCACGGTTCCTGTGCAGGGCCTGCGTCGTTGGCTGTGACACCGGCGAGCTCCCCCCCACAGGAGTCCCCCGCCCCCTCATCGGAGTCCGAACCACGGACGGCGAAGCAGCAACGATTCACGCGGACGCGGTCGGCGTCGAGAGTTCGACCGCCGCCGTCGACACTGTCGAATCCGCCGCTCGCCTCACCGACACCCCGCCACCGACGGGACACCCTTCCCCGCCAAACACCTCCTCGAGCATCGACGAAACACACCCCGTGACTCCGTCGACCCGGGGGCTCCGTGGGTCGGTAACCGACCCCCAACGTGAGGACGTCCCGCGCGTTAGCCGGAAGAGGACGTCGATCGCTCACGAGAGGGACACGCGGAGTTCGTATTCGTTCGTGATTCCGAGGAGTATCTGAGGGAGCTCATCGGTGAAGCGGTCACCGCGTAGTCGATTCGACGGGCCCGAGACACTGAATGCGCCGATAACGTCACCGCCGTCGCTCATAACCGGTGCCCCGACGGCGTTAACGCCGTCAATCTGTTCCTCTCGGTTGAACGCATAGCCGCGTTCTCTGATGGTCTCGATGGTTTCACGGAGTCGCTGCGGCGACGTTATCGTCTCAGCTGTCTGGCGTTCGAGGCCAGTCTTGATGATCCGGTCGACTTTTTCCTGTGGGAGGAAGGCGAGGAGCGCTTTCCCCCCCGCGGTGGCGTGCAGCGGGATTCGCTTACCGATGGTTGAGCGTGTCCAGACGCTATGTTTTCCGGGAGCGGTGTAGAGGTAGATCCCTCGACCGCCTTCCTCAACGATGAAGGTGGAGCGACACCCGCTCTCCTCCGCGAGCATGTGTGTGTATTCTTCCGCACTCACGTACGTCTCCTTTCGCGTGCGGGCTTGCTCACCGAGTGCGAGGAATTTCAGTGCGAGGTAGTAGGTCCGGTCCTCTCGAACGAGATATCCTTCTTCGGAGAGGGTGTTCAGATATCGATGTGCGGTGCTCGTGCTGACATCCAGCTGATTTGCGATTTGTGCAGGAGTGGCGCCGCTATTAGAGAGAACCCATTCTAATATCTCGAATGCGTTCTCAATCGTGGTCAGCGTCTCTGAATTCTCTCCCGGCATCCCGTCTTCACTCTCGATGACCACCAGAATAAGAGTACCGCATACTGGGATTAATAAATCTAGGACAGTACTCGCCACTCAATTCTAAACCGGTACGAGAGCAGTATCTTCGTGAACATACCTCGACTTCGAGTAGATCTAATCGCAGTTGAGTCAATAGATACTTCCCACGTAATGTGGCGATTTAGTATAATTCCCAGAATGTGAATTATTGGGTGTTGTCTGGGGAGAAATCAAACCGATATAGTCGCATAACACGGGTGATATTAATGGTAACATACTTGTTATTAGAGGTGGTGGGTGGTACCACGACACAATGGACGACCAAGCAATTACACGTCGCGAAGTCCTCGCGGCGACCGGCGCGGCAGTTCCTATCGGGCTCGCCGGTTGTTCCAGTAATGGCGGCGAAACGACGACGGGCGATGGGACGAGCACCGGCGACGGAACGACAGAGACTACCACTTCGACAACAGCAACGCTGAACGTCGGGCAGTCCCTCCAGCCGACACGGTTTGACCCGATACTTCAGTTCTCGAATCCCGATGCACTAGTCGGAAATCGGATTTTCAGCAATCTCTACACCTACACGGAGGGAACTGACACGACGACCGACATCGCGAAATCGGCTCCTGAGATTACGCGGGATAACACGCGCTATGTCATTCCGCTCCGGGAAGACGTCTCCTTCCACAATGGAGACCCACTGACTGCCGAAGACGTCACGTATTCTTTCCTCGCACCTATCGAGGAGGAGACACCACTCGCCGGCATCTTCTCGGTCATCGATAGCGCCACCGCGGTTGACGAACACACTGTCCAGTTCGACCTCGAGTATCCGTTCGCGATGTTTGACGACCTCCTCACCCACCAGATCGTTCCGAAGGAGGTGCGCGAAGAAGACCCTCAGGCGTTCAACACCGAACAACCGATCGGCTCCGGACCGTTCCGGTTCGTCGATTGGGAGGAGAGTTCCTACGTCCAACTCGAACGCTGGGATGACTACTGGGGTGATCCAAATCCGAACCTCTCGGAGGTTCGCTTCGTTCCGATCACCGAATCGACGACGCGCGTAACCGAACTCAACACGGGGAGTCAGGACATCATCGAGACGATTCCCCCAAAACTGTGGACAACCGTCGAGGGGATGGAGAACGCGAGTATCGCTTCCGTCGAGAGCATCGGTTACTTCTACGCCGCGTTCAACATGAACGAGGGGCCGACGACCGACCTCAAAGTCCGCGAAGCCATCGACTACAGCTTCTCGATGGACGATGCGGTTCAGCGCTTCATCGAACCGACCGGGCTCCGCCAGTACAGCCCGATGCCTGGCCCGATTAACGAGGATTGGGATTTCCCCGTCGACCAGTGGACCGATATTCCCAATGACAAAGATATCGCGGAGGCGGAACGGCTCTTCTCGGAGGCCGGCGTCCCCTCCGATTGGAATTGCAAGATCATCGTTCCCCCCGACGACAACCGCGAGAACATCGGGGTCTCCATCGCGAACGGCATCAAGGAGGCGGGTTACAATGCGAACGTCCAACGTCTCGACTGGGGGACGTTACTCAGCCAGGCGTACACCGGGAACGCAGACGACTACAACATGTACATCCTCGGCTGGGTCCGCTACCCGGACCCGGACGATTTCATGTACAACCTCTTCCACACTGACGCGGCCGGCGTCAACCAAGGGGTCTACTACGAGAACGAGGAAGTCATGAACCAGATCGAGCAAGCGCGTCGCTCCGTCGACCGCGCAGAACGCAAGGAACTCTACACGAACGCGATCACGACGATCCTCGAAGACAAAGTTCACCTCCCCTCGTTCAACTACAAGAACGCCTACGGTGTCCGTTCGAGCGTGTCGGATTTCTCTATCCATCCCGTCTCACCGATTAACCCGCGTCTGGTTACTGACTACAGCAACGTCTCGACGTCGAATTAGGACGACGATACCCGCCAACTATGAGCTTAGCCAGGTATATCACGCGACGTCTCGGGCAGTCCGTCTTCACGCTGCTCGGCGTCGTCACTCTCACGTTCCTCCTTGTCAACGCTGCCCCGGGCGACCCCGTCCGAATCTTCATCGGACCGAGCGCTGATGCCTCGACGGTCGCCGCGATCAGAGCGAAGTTCGGGCTCAACCAGCCCTTGCACATTCGCTACGTGAAATACCTCATCAGCGTCGTCCAAGGGGACCTCGGTCAGAGTATCAACTACCGGGTTCCGGTCACACAGAAAATCCTCGAGCGACTCCCTGCGACACTCTTAGTCGTTGCGTCCAGTTTCACGTTCGCGATCGTGACTGCCGTTCCGATCGGTGTTCTCTCCGCGAAACGCCGCAATCACTTCTCCGATCACGTGTTTCGCGTCTTCGGTCTCATCGGGGTCAGCACGCCGAGTTTCTGGATCGGACTCCTGCTCATCATCCTCTTCACCTACCACCTCGGTCTCCTTCCGGCGACCGGGCTCGTGATGCCGTGGGCATCACCAGCCGAGGTCGATCATGCGGCGTCTCAACTCGACGTCCTGTATCAGTGTGCGTTGCATCTCATCATGCCGACGCTGACACTCGGGACGCTCCAGATGGCCGCCATAATGCGAATCGAGCGATCCTCGATGCTCGAGGAGCTCAACCAGGAGTACATGACACTCGCTCGCGCGTTCGGCGTCTCCGAGTGGAAGATGCTCTGGCGACACGCGTTCCAGAACGCCCAGCTTCCGGTGCTGACGGTGATCGGGCTACAGCTGACGACCGCTCTCGGCGGTTCCGTCCTCACGGAGACAGTCTTCAGCATCAACGGGATGGGGACACTCATCATTACGGGCGTGAACGCACGCGACTACCCGCTCATCCTCGGGTCGACGCTCTTCTACGCGACGATGTTCGTGGTCGGCGTCCTGATTACGGACATCCTCTACGCGTATCTCGACCCCCGTATCTCCTACGGAGGTGAGGGGCAGTGAGCGATACGGACGACTCGACGCACGTGCCGCCCTCCAAATGGAGTGAGGCGACAGCACAACTCAAGCGGAGCTCGACGTCCCGGTGGGGACTGTACATCATCTGTATCGTTATCGCCGTATCCGTCTGGGCGTTCATCGACGGAGTCCTCCTCAACTACTACGTCGCCAAGACGTACTGGTACAGCCCGATCACGGCTCCGACAGGCTCTCGTGCACTCCTCCCGCCGGTCGGTATCACGAACCAGTTCGGAACAGGCACGTGGGCGCACCCACTCGGAACTGACCATCGCGGTCGCGACATCCTCGTCCGCCTCGTCTACGGCACCCGGGTTGCGATTCAGGTCGGAATCATCGCGACCGGTATTGGAGCCGTCGCCGGCACGCTTATCGGTGCGGTATCTGGGTACTACGGCGGCTGGATCGACGACGTCCTCCAGCGGCTCGTCGAGACGTTCTACGCGATCCCGTTCATCGTGCTGATGATCGCGATTATGGCCGCATTCGGGCGCGATCTCTGGATCGCTATTGTCGGTGTGAGCGTCATCACAACGCCGGTGTTTGCACGGCTCATCCGCTCGGAGGTACTCAGCGTGCGCGAGAAAGAGTACATCGAGGCCGCGAAGGCCGCAGGCATCCGGGATCGGAACATCATCTGGCGACACGTCATCCCGAACAGCCTCACTCCGGTGCTGGTGCAGGCGACGCTCCAGATCGGTGTGAACATTCTCATCGTCGCGGCGCTCTCGTTCCTTGGGTTCGGCGCGCAGCCGCCGACGCCGTCCTGGGGGGCGATGCTCGCCCAGTCGCGAACGTACATGCTTCCCGACCCGTGGTTCAGCATCTGGCCCGGTCTCGCGATTCTCGTGACCGTCGTCGGATTCAACCTCATCGGTGACGGGCTCCGTGACGCGTTCGATCCGCGATTGAACGACTAAGACACGAATACACATGACTGACACTCCACTATTGACGGTAGAGAATTTACAGACACAGTTCGAGACGGACGCAGGTACCGTGCGCGCAGTCGACGGTGTGTCGTTCACCGTCGAGCACGGCGAGATTGTCGGTCTCGTCGGCGAGTCGGGAGCCGGGAAGAGCGTCGCGATTCGGAGTCTCCTCCGACTCATCAATGCACCCGGTCGGATAGTCGGTGGTGAGGTCACCTTCGACGGCCAAACCATCATCGGGTTCGAGGACGAGCCGGACGCAGACAGCGAGCCCGTCCAGTGCGACGAGATGCTCACGGAATCCGAGATGCGCTCGCAGATCCGTGGCAACGAGATCGCACTCATCTTCCAGGATCCGATGGAGAGCCTGAACCCCGTGTTCACCATCGGCGAGCAGCTCTGCGAGGTCATCCAGATTAACCGCGGGTTCTCCGAAACGGAAGCCCGTGAGTACGCGATCGATACTCTCCGCGAGGTCGGAATCCCGCAGCCGAAGGAGCGATTCGATGACTACCCCCACGAGTTCAGCGGCGGGATGCGTCAGCGCGTCCTCATCGCGATGGCGTTGGGTTGCCAGCCGAAGCTCATCGTTGCCGACGAACCAACGACCGCGCTCGACGTGACGGTCGAAGGCCAGATCCTCGATCTCGTCTACGACCTGCAAGAGAAGTACGACACGAGCTTCCTCTGGGTGACTCACGACATGGGGATCGTCGCGGAAATCTGCGACCGCGTCAACGTCATGTACCTCGGAGAGGTCGTCGAGCGCGCGGCCGTCGACGACCTCTTCTACGACCCGCAACACCCCTACACGAAGGCGCTCTTGAACTCGATACCGCGCCCCGACGTGGCGATGAGTGACCTCCAGCCGCTCGAAGGGACGATGCCCGAGCCGATTAACCCACCCGCTGGATGCCGATTCCACGACCGGTGTTCGGACGCACGAGAAGTCTGTACACGGGTTCATCCGGACCTGAAAGAGGTCTCGGACGACGGGCAGTGCGCCGCCTGCCTGAAGCACGACGTGTTCGACGCGGGCTACGAGGCGAGCCCGGTGTTCACTCGTGGTGCGGCGAGTACGGAGGGATCGGCCCGTGAATAGTCCGGCAGCGGATCCGCTGATTCAGGTCGCGGGGCTGACGAAGCATTTCGATGTTTCGAGCGGCATCTTCGGCGGCTACGAGTTCTCACTGAACGGCCTACAGTTCCCGTTCAGGTACGACCCGGAGGTCGTTCGAGCGGTCGACGACGTCTCTTTCGAAATCGAACGTGGAGAGACGCTCGGCCTCGTCGGCGAGTCCGGTTGCGGGAAGTCCACGCTCGCGCGGGTTCTGCTTCAACTGCTTGAGCCGACGGCGGGAGACATCTATTTCGAGGAGGAGAACCTCGCGGAGCTGAGCAGTGAGGCCCTCCGTCAGCGGCGGAAGGACATCCAGATAATATTCCAAGACCCTCAGTCGAGTCTCGACCCCCGGATGAAGGCCGGAGCGATTATCGAGGAACCGATGCAGGCACACGGGATGCTGGATGCAGCGGGTCGAGAGGAGCGCGCGAAGGAGCTCTTGGAGTCTGTGGGACTCGAATCCCAGTATTACGACCGGTATCCGCACGAGTTCTCGGGCGGTCAGCGCCAGCGGATTAATCTCGCGCGTGCGCTCTCCGTAGATCCGGAGTTCGTCGTGCTGGACGAGCCGACGAGCGCGCTCGACGTCTCTGTTCAGGCACAGATACTGAACACCTTGGACAGCCTCCAAGCGGAGTTCGGGTTGACGTACCTGTTTATCAGCCACGACCTCTCCGTTATTCGCCACATCAGTGATCGCGTGGCGGTGATGTACCTCGGCGAACTCGTGGAGGTTGCGCCCGTCGAGGCACTCTTCGAGGATCCGAAGCATCCATACACACGTGCACTCCTCTCCTCGATTCCGGTTCCAGACCCGCGAAACCGGGGTGAGCGAAGCGTTCTCGAAGGCGACGTTCCCAGCCCCATCAACCCGCCGTCAGGGTGTCGGTTCCGGACGCGCTGCCCCGCGCTTATCGCACCGGCCGAGCACGACCTCTCCGAGACCGAATGGGAGAGCGTCCGGTCGTTGTTACGCGCAGTTTCCCGCCGCTCATTCGACCCTGACGACGTCGACGCAGGCACGCTTCGGGCGCGTTTCTTCGACGGACCGCTCTCAGACGCGCACTGCGAGGAAGTCATAGATCAGGCGATTAACCACGCTGTTACCGGCCGCTGGGACCAGTCGAGTAGCCTGCTAGAGCGTGAATTCTCACAGAAGAGTATCTGTGCGCAGTCTAACCCATCGCTCGAACGCATTCCGACCGACCGACGCGTCGCCTGCCACCGCCATCACGTCGACGGCGGCGATGGAACCCGTGGAACGGGTGGAACAATGTAGGCCACATCGCCCGTACGGCGGTCAGTATCGGTTACGACAACACAGGACACGAAACTGATGACGAAAGACATCATCCACGAACGAATCGAAGCACGCCGAACAGAGCTCGTCGCGCTGACGCGAAGCATCTGGGAGAATCCGGAGCTCGGTCTCGAGGAGACGGAATCCGCAGAGCTACTCGCCGATCGGCTCGCTGCAGACGGATTCTCAGTTGAGCGCGGCGTCGGTGGGATGGAGACCGCATTCGTCGCGAGCTACGGCGAGGGTGACCCGACGATCGGGATACTCGGAGAGTACGACGCACTCCCTGGCCTCTCACAGACGGTCTCGACGACGCGTGAACCAGTTGAGGAGGGCGGCCCCGGACACGGGTGCGGGCACAACCTCTTCGGCGTCGGGAGCCTCGGTGCCGCCATCGCGGTCAAGGACGCGATCGAAGCAGATGAGCTAGACGGAACGATCAGATACTACGGGTGTCCGGCCGAGGAGACGCTCGTCGGGAAAGTATACATGGCGCGAGCGGGCGTCTTCGACGATCTGGACGCCGCCCTCACGTGGCATCCAAGTCACGTTTCCGCGCCCTGGAAAGGCCGCTCGCTCGCCATGAACTCCATCGAGTACCAGTTCGACGGCCAGTCCGCTCACGCCGCTGACTCTCCCGAATCGGGGCGAAGCTCGCTCGACGCCATCGAGCTGATGAACATGGGCGCAGAGTTCATGCGCGAACACGTCTCAGATGCCGCTCGAATCCACTATACGATCACGGACGGTGGAGGTGCACCGAACGTCGTCCCGGCGGAAGCGTCCGTCTGGTACTTCGTCCGCGCGCCGAGCCGAAAGGAAGTTGAGCGCATCACCGCCTGGCTTGACGACGTCGCCGAGGGCGCGACGCTGATGACGCAGACGTCGTTCGAGCGGAGGTTCCTCACAGGCTGCTACGACTACATGGCCAGTGACACGCTCTCGGACGTGCTTCTGGCGAACATGCGCGAACTCGGCTCGATCGATTACTCGGACGCCGACCGTGAGTTCGCGGCCGGGCTGAAACAGACGCTCTCCGATGAGACGGTCGAGAGTCGTCTCAGTGACCTCCCGGAGGGGAGGCGCGAAGCGGCGGCCGGTCGCGCGCTCTACTCTGAGCCGATGGAGTCGTTCGATGAAGGGACCGTGATGAGCGGGTCAACAGATGTCGCGGACGTGAGCTGGATTACGCCCGTCGCTCAGTTCTGGGGGGCGTCGTGGCCCGTCGGGACGCCGTCGCACTCCTGGCAGGCCGTCGCGGCAAACGGCGATTTCGGCGCGAAATCCGCAATCTACGCCGCGAAAGTCCTCGGTGGCACCGCATACGACCTCTTCGACGACCCGTCACTCCTCGAAGCCGCAGCGGCGGAACTCGAAGAACGTCGCCCACACCAGTACGTGAGCCCGCTCCCGGAGAGCGCGGAGCCACCGACGGATGTGGACGTGAACTAAGCATGCGGCTGTACCCACAGCTTCCGATTCGCGCTCACTCACGATGCCCGACGAAACCCGGACGAAGACACGACTCCCGATCCCCAATGCAGCTTACGTATCCCGAGACCGACGACACGACGGAGGTACTCGCACATGAGTGACGACCAGACGTACCGGCTCGAACGAATGACGTGGGAGGAAGCCGAAACCGCGTTCAAAGCCGCGGATTACGTCGCCCTCCCCTGCGGGAGCACGGAGCAACACTCACTCCACCTCCCGATGTCCGTGGACACCCTGCGCTCGTCCCATCTCACGGACGAACTCGCAGAACGAGCGCACGCACACGGCCTGGAACTGCTCGTCCTCCCCCCGCTCCCGTACGGCTACTCCGAACACCACCTCTCGTTCTCGGGGACGATCACGATTGACGCCGACACGTACCAGGACATCGTCGTCGATATCGGCCGATCGGTGAAAGAGCACGGCGCCGACCGATTCCTCATCACGAACTTCCACGCGGGGAATATCGAACCACACAAGCTCGCCATCGACCGTCTACAACGCGATCACGACCTTCCGACCCGGTATGTCAACTGGACGGACTTCGCGCGGGAGGAACTTGAAGAACGCTTCGGGGATAACTGGGGGCACGCCGGAGAACACGAGACGAGCGTCATCGAGCACTACCGACCGGAGTTAGTGCGACAGGAGAAGAAGCGGCCGCAGACGATGCACGGGACGTCCGACTCGGAACGTTTCCGCTACTTCGACGATCTAACCGACGAGGGGGGGCTCGGCGATCCGACAGCGTCCGATCCCGCGTTCGTCGCCGATGTCGTCGAGGAGACGACCGAGAGAATCCTCAAAGACCTCAGTGACGATGAGTGAGGTGCTGGTTCGCGTCCAACGAACCGACCGCGGGAAGGAACGCCCGAGGGGTGGAGAGCGATGAGTCGCGCACGCGTCTGCCTGACCGTCGACTTCGATGGGGTGTCCTCGTGGATTCACTCCTTCGGGGAAGCGGATAGCCCGACGAACCTCTCTCGTGGCCTGTTCGGCGTCGACGTCGGTGCACCACGGCTTCTCGATCTCTTTGACGACTACGGCGTCGAGACGACGTGGTTCGTTCCCGGACATACCGTCGAAAGCTTCCCGGAAGCCGTCGAAGCAGTCTGGGCTGCCGGCCACGACATCCAGCATCACGGCTGGTCGCACACGCGTCCCGGAACCTATCCGGATACGGCCACCGAGCGTGCCGATATTACGCGTGGCATCGACGCTATCGAGGCGCTGACTGGACGGCGGCCGTCCGGGTATCGATCGCCTTCGTGGGACTTCTCCCCAGACACGCTCTCGCTGCTCCAGGAACTCAACTTCGACTGGGACTCTAGTCAGATGGGAGCGGAGTTCTGTCCGTATCCCCTCCGCACTGACTGGCAGGCACCCGCTGACGAGCCCTTCGACCGCGGCCGCGAAACAGACCTTATTGAAGTTCCCGTCTCGTGGCAACGTGACGACTTCCCCGCATTCGCGTTCGACCGCCAGCGCGGATATGCGAACGAGACCGCCGTCTTCGAGATGTGGGAATCACAATTCGAGTGGATGTACCGAAACATCGACGACGGCGTCTACGTGCTGACGATGCATCCGCAGATTATGGGATACGGCCACCGTATCGAACGACTCGACGCGCTCGTCGAGACGATGGCCGCGTACCCTAACGTCGAGTTCACGACCGTCGACGACGTCGCCGCGTCCGTCTAACGCCCGAGAAGCGCTCCTCGGCTCAGACGAGGTCGGAGCCGCCGTCGACGTTCACGACGCTCCCAGTCATGTAGGCGCTGCCCTCGCCACAGAGAAAGTGGATGACGCGTGCAACCTCATCTGGATCCCCGAGTCGTCCCGCCGGGAGACGCTCAACGAACGCGTCGAGGTCTTCCTCACTCCACAGCTCCGAATCGGTCGTGAGTGGCGTATCGATGAGGCCCGGAACGACACTGTTCACACGGACGCTCGGCGCGAGTTGTTTGGCGAGTCCTTTCGTGAGACCGAGGACGCCGGCTTTCGAGGCGGAGTAATGAACACCCGCACTCGCGCTCCCGCGCTGTCCCGCTGTCGAAGAGACGTTGACGACGGCACCCTTACCCCGCTCATACATCCTGGGGCCGACTGCATGTGCAACGTTGTACTGACCGGTGAGGTTGACGTCAATGACGTCACGCCACTCTTCGGGACCAAGATCACCGAGCCAGAAATACCGCGAAACAGCGGCATTGTTCACGACCGCAGTGATGTCCGTAGTCTGCTCGATGTCCGCGACGACATCGTTGACTGCACCGTGGTCGCTCACGTCCACATCGTACGTCGCGACGGACTCCCCGAACCCCTCGTGAACTCCCGGATCGATATCGAGAGCAGCAACTACATCGACGACGTCGTCGTTCAAGAAGCGTTTAACGACCGCACGCCCGATTCCTGACGCGGCACCGGTTACGAGAGCACTCGTCGGCATACCTTGTTCATTGGTAAAACGAGGCATAACTGTATCGCGGTTCAGCAGCCGTTCCACTCCTCAGGCGAACGCGGGGATGACTTCCTCCGCGAAGAGCTCTGCACCCTCGTCCCGGGGGAAATCCACGAACTCCACCACGACCTCCTCGATACCGAGATCTCGATACCGCTCGATATCGGCGATGATCTCGCTTGGTGTCCCGACAAGATGATGGTCGTTCTCGTCGACGTTCTCCGCGCGAAAACGTGGCGCGTCGTCGAGCACAGCCGCGACTTCCGCATCAGTCCGCCGGATGATACAGCGAGCGAACCACGACTTATCGATCTCGTCGTAGTCGCGTCCATACGTTTCACAGTGACCGGCGAGCACGTCGAGCTTCCGTGCCATGACCTCGTGAGACCCCCAGTAGTTCCACGTATCGGCGTGCTTTGCAGTGATACGGAGGGTGAACTCCTCACCACCCCCGCCGACCATAATCGGCGGTCGTGGTCGCTGCGTCGGCGACGGCTCACAGACCGCTCCTTGGAGCGTGTAGTGTTCTCCGTCGAACGTGACTTCGTCCTCCGTCCAGAGGCGAGTCACGACCTCGATAGCCTCCTCAAGCTTCCGAAGACGCGTCGGAGCGTCCGGCCACTTGTAACCGTACGCGAGCGCTTCGTCGCCCTTCCAGCCTGCCCCCATCCCGAGCTTGACCCGCCCATCGCTAACGTTATCGAGCGTCGCAACCGCCTTCGCGAGCAACGCCGGGTTTCGGAACTCGTTATTGATCGTCTTCGGATAGAGATAGACGCTCTCTGTCTCACTAGCGAGGCCGGTGAGCGTCGTCAAGCACTCGGTCGTGCGTCCCGTCCCCGTCATAACGTGATCCGGTACGCTCACCCCATCAAAACCCACGTCCTCAACTGTCCGCGCAAACCTTCGCTGCTTCTCCCAACTAATCTCATCACAGTAGACCAGGTTACTGTACTCGAACGACCCCCCGCTCGTCGGAATGTTTACTGCGAAATCCATCCTTTGATCACTCGCAGAACGAGCGCTTAACGTTGTGGGCGCAGCGAGACGGTGTTCAGTTACGGCTGAAAAGTGAGGCAGACGGTTTCAACTATTGACACCAGCGGTCAATCCCGATTTGGAGCTCTACCGCACTGCGACGGGCGACCGCCCCGACTCCGACTCCGACTCTGACTGGGGGACGTATCGCGGCACGGGAGACCGCGAGCGATCACTGAGCGGATTCGCCTCTGCTGATTCTGGGTGTGAGACGGATAGTCCGCCAGTTGCGGCTCTCTCGACTCTCGATATCTCGGTGATGCGGCACAAACCACGTGGGAACGACAAAGGCGCTGGTTCGACGTCTACGGCCCAGATGCGATCAGCGACGACTCGGACTCGTCCGCACAGGGTATCCAAGTCGAGTTGTCTCTCGGGGGACGCAGGGGTGGTGTTCGGATGGGGAGTCAGTCGCTCGTTGACTCTCCCTCCGTCCCCGAACTGTCGACACTTGTGGGGTGGTCTCTCTCGGCGGTTTCGTCGGCGGGGAAGTAGCAGGCGGCTGTGTGCGTGTCGTTTCCGGCGGCGTCGAGGTCGGGCTCGCTGCGGCGGCAGTCGTCGGTCGCCTTCGAGCATCGCGGGGCGAACGCACAGCCGGACGGGAGGTCGACGGGGTCGGGTGGCTCGCCATCCAGTAGCACTCGATCACGTGCGACCGACGGGTCTTTCTCGGGGGCTGCGGACAGCAGCGAGTCCGTGTAGGGGTGTTTCGGCTGGTTCGCGATTCGGTCGACGCCGCCTTCCTCCACGATGCGTCCGAGGTACATGATGGCGAGGCGGTCCGAGACTTGGGTGAGGCTCGCCAGGTCGTGGCTGATGTAGACGATGCCGATGGCTTCGGTGTCTGCGAGGTCGCGGAGGAGGTTGAGTAGGTTCACCTTCAGGGAGACGTCGAGCATCGACGCCGGCTCGTCGCAGATGAGGAATTCTGGGTCGAGCACGAGTGCGCGAGCGATGGCGACGCGTTGGCGCTGCCCGCCGGAGAGTTCGTGCGGGTACTGGTCGAGGAACTGGCTTGCGGGTGTCAGGCCGACTTTTTCGAGCGTTTCCGTGACGGCGGCGGTGCGTTCGTCTGTCCGGTAGTCGTGGATGGTGAGCGGCTCGCCGACGAGCTGGCGGACGGTCTGTCGGGGGTTCAGCGAGTCGAAGGGGTCTTGGAAGATGATCTGCGCCTTCCGGCGGAACTCCTTCATATTCCCGTCTTGGTAGTATTCGTGTGGTTCGCCGTCGAACACGACCTCGCCGCCCGTCGGCTCTTCGAGGAGCGCGATCGTTTCTCCGAGAGTCGATTTCCCACAGCCGGATTCTCCGGCGATCCCGAGCACTTCGGATTTCCGCACGGAGAGTGAGACGCCGTCGACGGCTCGCACGTAGTCCGCGCTCTCCCCTCGGACTTTGCTCAGGAGGCTCTGACTCTGCTCGTAGTGTTTCTCGAGACCGCGAGTCTCGAGGATTACGTCGCCGACGTCGGAGTCCGCGGGCTCGGTTTCTTCGATACCCCACGTGTCGGGTTCGGTGGCGTCCTGACGCATCGTCGCGGCGCGATTGACGTGGTGGCACGCGGAGCGGTGGTTTCGGTTCGGGAGGTCGACGAAGTCCGGATGTTCGGTTTCGCACTCCGGAGTGGAGAACGGGCAGCGTTCTTGGAACACGCATCCGGATGGCTTGCTGTCGAGGTTCGGCGGTGATCCGGGGATGGAGACCGGGTCGTCCGCGAGCTCGTCAATCTCCGGGAAGGAGTTCTTCAGCCCCATCGTGTAGGGGTTCGTCGGGTTTATGAGGACGTTGTCGACGCTCCCTTGTTCCATCACTTTCCCGCCGTAGAGGATGGAGAGTTCGTCGCACGTCTCGGCGATGACGCCGATCTCATGCGTGATGAGCATGAGGGAACTGTCCATGCGTTCTTGGATTTCGAGGATTTTATCGATGATTTTGTCTTGGACGATGACGTCGAGACCCGTGGTCGGTTCGTCGGCGATGATGAGGTCCGGTTCGAGCGCGAGCGCCATCGCGATGGTGACACGCTGGCGCATCCCCCCGCTGAATTCGTGGGGGTAGTCGTCGATTCGACCGGGGTCGAGTCCGACGATGTCGAATAGCTCACGCACACGTTCACGGGCGTCGGATTTGGAGACATCCCGGTGTGTCTGGATGGCTTGCCGGATCTGTGCGCCCGTGCTCATGACGGGGTCGAGGGAGTCCATCGCGCTCTGCGGGATGTACGCGATGTCTTCCCAGAGGATTTCTCTGCGCTCCGTCGGGGAGAGAGACGTGAGGTCCTTGCCGTTGAACTGGACGCTCCCGGATTCGACGGTCCCGTTATCCGGGAGGAGGCCGAGTACGGCCTCTGCGACGGTTGACTTCCCGGATCCGGACTCGCCGGCTAACCCGTAGTTCACTCCCTCGTCGATATCGAAGGAGACGCCGTTGACGGCGTGTACCTTCCCGTTCTTCGTGCCGTACGTCACTTCGAGGTTCTCGACTTCGAGCAGGCTCATTGGTCAGTCTGGATTTCGGGGTTGATGACTTCCTCGTAGGCGCGGCCGACGAGGAACACCGATGTCGTGACGGCGGCGATGCCGAGTGCCGGTGGGAGCACCCACCACCACGCGATACGGATATTCCCGGAGTCGAACACCATGCGGAGCATCCGCCCCCAGCTCGTCATCGTCGGGTCGCCGAAGCCGAGGAACGCGAGGCTCGCCTGTGCGGTGATCGCCCACGCGATACCGTACGCAGTGTACAGGAAGCCGATGGGCAGGACGTTCGGTGCGACGTGCAGG
Source organism: Halocalculus aciditolerans (assembly GCF_014647475.1). Lineage (NCBI taxonomy): Archaea > Methanobacteriati > Methanobacteriota > Halobacteria > Halobacteriales > Halobacteriaceae > Halocalculus > Halocalculus aciditolerans. The sequence continues at coordinate 319,251 of NZ_BMPG01000003.1, forward strand.
GACATCGTTCGCAGGTCACTCGCGCCGCTAGCGCGGGCGGACTTCACGAACGTCCGCTCGCGGACGGACAACACTTCCGAGCGGACGACCCGTGCGGGCATCTTCCAGAGGAACGCCGCGATGACGAACGTGATGACCCAGATGTTCGGTGTGATGAACGTCAACAGTAACAGCGCCATCGGCATGAACGGGAGAGAGAACGTGAGGTCCGTGAACCGCATCAGAATCTCGTCGACCCAGCCGCCGTAGTAGCCGCTCACGAGTCCGACGAGGAACCCGAGGAAGCCGGTGAGAAGACCGCCGAGCAGCCCGACGATGAGTGTCGGGCGAGCGCCGGCGAGGAACTGACTGAACACGTCCTTCCCGTACGCCGTCGTCCCGAGGAACGCTTGCGCGTTCGGTGCGGCGAGGCGCATGACTTCACCGCTGGCCGTGGTGACGTCGTACTTGATCGGATCGTGGGGCGCGAGGAGCGGCCCGAACAGCCCGAGGAGCACGAACGACGCGATGACGACGGCACCACCGAGTGCGAGCCTATCCTGTCGGAGGAACGCGAGCTGGTCGGCGAGCGCCGACCGAGCGGCGCTCACGCGCTCGAATAGGACCTCTCCGTTCTGCGAGTCGGTGCTCACGCCGCACCACCTCCGCTCGTCGAGACAGTGGGGTCGAAGTACGCGTAGAGGACGTCGGCGAGGAGGTTCGCGATGATGACGGCCAGCGCCATGATGAACACCGCGGCCTGCACGAGCGGATAATCCTGCTGTTGAATGGCGAGGACGAGCCCGCGTCCGATGCCCGGCCAGGCGAACACGACTTCCAGGAGAATGAGGCCCTGGAAGATCATGCCGAGGCGGAGCGCGAAGTACGTGAGAATGGGGAGCATGGAGTTCCGACCCGCACGGGCTAGCTGTTCGGTCTCCGTGAGCCCCTTCGCTTTGTGGAGTTTCAGGAACTCTGAGCCCTTCTTCTCGACGACGCCGTTACGCGCGAGCAGGAGGAAGTCACCGCTGTAGAAGAGTACGGCGACCGAGAACGGCAGAATGTAGTGATGGAGGAAGTCCAGTGAGACGTACGTCTGGTACCAGCCTTCGGGAGACGCAGTGATAGAGCGCATCCCGAACGCGGGTACGAGGCCGAGCTGGTAGGAGAACACGATCAGGAACAGAATCGCCGTGATAAACACGGGCGTCGACCGGAGATACGTCGTTGCGATGATGCTCGCCTTCTCGGTCGCGCTCCCGCGGTTCCATCCGGCGTACATGCCGAGAGCGGAGCTCAGGACCGCGGTGGTAACGAGCGCCGGAACGAGGAGGACGAGCGTGTTCACGAGCTTCGGCCCGAGTATCTCCCAGACCGGACGGCTCCGAAGGATAGAGTACCCGAATTGGAACGTGAGCAGACTCTGCATGTACGAGAGGTACTGCTTCCAGAGCGGCTGGTTCAGCCCGTACATCGCCATGATCTCCTGAACCTGTTTGTCGCTGAGATTGCCGGCCGTGATGAGCGCCTCGAACGGCGTCCCGGGGAGCATCCGCAGCACGACGAAGATCACCGTCACGGCGATGAGCGTGAGCACGACGGAGACGGCGAGGCGTTTCAGGAGGAATCGGCGGAACCCGCTCATCCTGCCACCTCTTCGTGGCGACGGAGCACTGTGCGGTACTGCTCGACGATCGCGGTGTCGAGGAAGACGCCGTCGACGACGATTGAATCACGGTCGGCACCGTCGAAGGCGTCGACGAACCGGCGTGCCCGGTCGACTTCGTCCTGTGTCGGTGTGTACATCTCGTTGAGCGTCTCGAGTTGCGCTGGATGAATCGCTTTCTGCCCGATGTAGCCCAGCTCTCGGGCGGCCGCGGCGTGCTCGCGGAGCCCCTCAGTGTCGTTGAAATCTTGATAGACGGTCGCGAGCGGGTCGAGTCCACCGAGTGCTGCGGCGCTCACGACGGTCTGGCGAACGAACGCCTCCATCGATGCGGGCTTTCCCGTGGCCCCGATGGCGTTCGTGTAGTCGCCGAACCCGTACGAGAGCCCCGTCACTCGGTCGAATTCCCGGCCGCGTTCGGCAATCTCATCTGCGTTAAACAGACCGCGCGGCGTCTCGATAGTCGGGATGAACTCCGGGACGTTATCGGACGCCTCACGGACGCCCTCGACGGCGGCCGTCAACTGCTCGGGTCGTTCAATCATCGGGAGGATGATTGTGTCGACGCCCGCGTCGGTAGCTGCGCGGAGGTCGCCTTCCCAGTCGTCGGTTTGCAGGCCGTTGATTCGCGCGCAGACCTCCCGCTCCCCGAAGTCGGTAGCGTCGAGCACGGCGGCGAGGTTGTCTCGTGCCGCTGGAATAGCGTCAGTCGGGATTGCGTCCTCGAGGTCGAAGATTATCGCATCAGCATTCGACTCGGCGGCCTTCCGCATCATCCCGGCGTCGTCGGCGGGCGTGTAGAGGAACGACCGGCGTAGTCGGTTAGTCATTCTCATCCCCTCCGAGCGACGTCACGCCGTCCCGGGCGAGTCGACGGACCTCCTCGGCAGAGCGGTCCGTGTGCTCGGTGATGACGTCGATAGCGTGTTCGCCCTTCTCAGGTCCGGAGTGGTCGATTCGGCCGGGTGTTTCGGAGAGCTTCGGGAACACGCCCCGCATCGCGACATCGTCTTCGCCGTCTTCGACGCGAACGATGGCGTCGCGGGCGTCGAAGTGCTCGTCGTCGAAGACGTCGGCCATGTTGTTCACGGGGCCGAGCGCGGCCTCGTGTGCCTCGAAGATTTCGACGACTTCCTCGCGAGTGTGCTCGCGCATCCAGTCCTGGATGACCTCGTCGAGCTCCTCGACGTGTTCGAGGCGGCCCTCCATCGTCGCGAACCGCTCGTCCTCGGCGAGGTCGTCGCCGCCGACGATTCGGAGAATCCGGTCGGCGATGCTCGGAGAACTCCCGGAGATGGCGACCCAGCGGTCGTCTTTCGTTTGGTACGTGTTCCGCGGAGCGGTCCGGCTGCTCCGATTGCCGGAGCGGCGGTGGTCGATTCCCCTCTGGTCGTACTCGACGACGTGGTCGCCGAGCACACCGAACATCGTCTCCAGGATTGCGGTGTCGATATACTGGCCGTGGCCTCCCTGCGTATCCCGCCAGTATAACGCCATCATGACGGCGTACGCGGAGTGCAGTGCACTCACCGTGTCCGCCATCGCGGTCGGCGGGAGCGTCGGCGGGCCGTCGGGCTGGCCGGTCGAATACGCGTACCCGCTCATCGCCTCGACGAGCGTCCCGAACCCGGGTCGGTCGCTGTACGGGCCGGTCTGCCCGAACCCCGTGACGCGAACCATCACGAGGTCCTCGTTCAATTCAGAGAGCGTCTCCCAGCCGACACCCCACTCTTCGAGGGTTCCGGGGCGGAAGTTCTCCACGAGCACGTCGGCGTCTGCGACGACCTCCCGGAATACCTCTCGCGCCTCGGGTTCATGGAGGTCGAGCGGAACGCTCTGTTTGTTCCGGTTCACCCACTTGAAGGAGAGGTCTTCCGGGTAGTCGCCGAAGTCCCGGAGGGCGTCTCCGTGCTCGGGATGTTCAACTTTGACGACGTCGGCACCGAAGTCCCCGAGTATCATCGCGGAAAGCGGGCCTGCGTAGAGGCTCGCGGCGTCGACGACGGTGATTCCATCGAGCGGTGTTTCTGATTTCATCGTATGAATGGATAGAGATGGGGAACAGGGGGTTAGGAGAAGTCGGACTGTCCGAGGTCCGTCCGGCGTTTGTGGGTGTTTCCGTTCTGAATCCGCTCGACGAACGCAGCCCACGCTTCGCCGTTCGGATAGCGGAGATTCCCGTCGGAATCCCACGTGTACCCCGCCTTTCTGAGAATCGTCTTCGCCGCCTCGGGGTCGTAGGAGTAGTTCTTCGTGTCCTCGGTGTTCCACGGTGTGATCGGAGAGATCGGGTTCTCCCCGTTCGGGACTGTCGCCTTCCCGAGAAGCACTTCGTCGACGAATCCCTTCTTGTCGATGGATTTCGCGAACGCGACGCGGAACTCCTTGTCGCGAATGAGGGGGCACGACTGCATGAGCTTCGCGTCGAGCGGCGCGAAGTTCTCTGTCACCATCTTCTCAATGCCACTGGTGCTCGCTGCCCGCTCGGCCTGGCTGTTCGAGAGCGTGGTTCCGATTGCGTCGACCTTCCCTTGCTTCAGGGCACCGAGCATCGTGTCCACGTTCCCGACGTTCACCCAGATCACGCCGTCGATACCCGGACCCGACGCGGTCTGGTCGCCGAGGTGCTCGGCGCGCCAGCTCTCGTCGAACATCCAGTGTCCCTCGTTCCTGCTGACCTTGAACTGAGAGCCCTGGTCCCAGCTCTCGTACGTGAACGGGCCGGTCCCGATCGGGTTCTCGGGGTTGTGGTTCGCGGGACTGTCGACACTCTCCCACTTGTGCTTCGGGATGATGACGCTGCGCACGACGCGCTGCGTCATGAACGCGGCGTCCGCGTACTTCAGATTGAACCGGACCTTATGTTCACCGAGCACCTCCGCACTCTCGATCGGTTCGTAGAACGCGACCTGACTAGTTGAGGAGTGGTTCTTGTAGAGGTCGACGGTGAACTTCACGTCCTCTGCGGTGAACGACTCGCCGTCGTGCCACGTCACTCCCTCACGGAGGTCGAGTTCGACAGTGGTGTCGTCGACGAACCCGCCGCCTGTTGCGAGCGCGGGGACGACTTCGAGGTCGGGGTTCGCGTCGAACAGTCCGTCGTAGATGTACTTGAGGCGCTTCTCCTCCGCTCCACCCGCAGCCCACGGGAGGTTCAGGGAGTTCATCGACGTCGTCACCCCCTTGACGAACTCCGTGCTGTCCGCCTGCGGCTGGAGATTGACTTCCGTCCACTGGAAGGAGTCACCGGTCGGGCCGTTCCCCGGCGTCTTCACGTACCCACTCCACTTGTTCGTGTTCACCGCCGTGATGACGTCGGGAAACAGTGAGATGATGCCGCCGACGTCCTCCGCGAACTCACGTTGCGCCTCCGCGACAACCTCCTTCCGCTTCTCTTCGTCGCCGGTGATCGTGCGCTGCTTCTCCAGGAGCTTGTTCAGCTCGGGATTGTAGTAGTTGTCGTAGTTCGAGGGGTTCTCCTTATGCCGGCGCATCAGGAGCGGGTTCGGGTCGAGGCCGCGCTGGGGGTCCGGGCCGTGCGTGCTCATGGAAACGACGGCTTCGAGCCCGGGCGTATTCCAACTCTGTGCGTACAGTTGGTTGAGTGGACGGTCGTTGAGCTCGACGGGTGCCCCGAGGTCTTGGGCGGCCCGTTGCATCATCAGCGCGTGTTCGCGCATCCAGGGGTCGTCCTCGCTCGAGAACTCCATCGGTATCGGGTCGAGCGCTGCGCCCGCCTTCGCGGTGTAGTCGAGTGGTGGGCTCTCGGCGTCGATGGTCGCCCAGTCGTGCCAGTATTTCGTCTCGACGGAGCCCGGGACGCCCTCCGGGACCTGTGCCTCTTGGTCTTTTCCACCGCCGTTGCCCGTCGTTCCCGCGCTCTCGCCGCTCGAGCTGTTACAGCCCGCGAGTCCCACGAAGCTCGCCGTACTGACCGTCGCGGCCGTCAGGTAGCTGCGTCGACTCCATCCGTTGCTGTTCTCCCCGCCATCCTGTCTGTCATGGTCTTTCGACTCCATGATACACCTACTCAAACAATGGTGTATACATTCATGATATTCCCGAAGGACGCCGATACTTATCGTTCTTCAAGTGGGGATGGCTACGACTGCGGGCCGTAGATAATCTCCAGAAGGTTTCGCTCCGCCGTCCGCAGTCGCTCGCTCATCGTCGACTGCGCAACCCCTAACTCGTCCGCGACGTCGGTCGCCGACGCCTCGCGCGGGACTTCGAAATACCCCATCGTATATGCCGTCTCCAACGTCTCCAACTGTTCGTTCGCGAGCTTCGTTACCATCACCTCGGTCAACCGGCCACTATCGAGCGGTTCGCCCGGTGACTCGATCTGGTTCACGCTCAGCAGGTCAAACATCCCTAGCGCCTCCTTGATTTCGTCCGCGAGGCCTCGAAACTCCTCCCACGTCCGCGTCGTCAACACCACCTCGAAGATGTCTTTCGTCCACACGATCCGATTCGGTATCGCCTCCGCGCGCAGAACCAGCCCCAGAATGAACGGATACGATTCGTTCGCCAACAGCGTGACTCGACGGACGTGTATGTTGGTCGGGCCCGACGGGACCTCCCGGCTGAAGAAATGCGTCGCACCGGAAATCCCCCCGATGGCCTCCTCGATGTCGAACGGATCCGTCGCCGAAATCGTCAACGACTCAATCCACTTCCCATCCTCGACGTAAAACGCGTTGTCCAGCTCGATACTCTGGACGGACGCGATTTGTGACGCGAGACCGGCCATTGTTCCAGTAGTGGCTGTTCGGAACTCCACGCGCAGCATGAGGGATTAAGACTGTCACATGCCACCATAAAGCTTCGTCGCTCATCGCCTCGCCGTTGATTGCTTGGCCCCATGCGGTGACAGGCTTTGCACGTCACCGACTCGTCGAAGCCGGACGGTTTGGAAGGCGTTGCGGCGACGCGCCTCGCCGCGTTTCGAGCGCTCTACGCGGTGTGTCGTCGTTCGGCGGTTCTCGTCGCGGTGAGTGCGCGTTCGACGCTGGTTCGGGCGTCGTGGATGCGTTCGCTCGTCGTCGCGGTACAACGTACCTGGCCAGGCGATCATCGACGAGTCGAACACGTCCTTCTACGGGAAACGAACCTCGACGACGGCGACTCGTGGAACGCCGCGCGTGTTCTAGGGGAGGTCCGCCATACGGCCTCGATGGACGATCGGCCACACGCTGTCAGAGCTCCGGGGGGTTCACACGGTCCTCGTCGGACGCCTGCCGTGGCGAGGAGTGGTAGATGGCCTCTCCCGCTGAATCGAACACGTGGAATCGGTCCTCATCGACGGTGAGTTCGACGACGTCGCCCACTTCGATCGTGCTCCGCGCCTCGGCCTTGACGCGGAGTTCGTCGTCGCCGACGGAACAGTGCAAGAGTAGCGACTCGCCGAGTGGTTCGGTCACCGTTACCTCTGCCTCGAACGTCTGTGTGGCCTCCTCAACGTTCCGTACGAGCGAGATGTCTTCGGGGCGAGCGCCGAATATTCCCGAATCCGGGCGCGCGTCGAACGTCTCGGCTCTCGGCAGCGACAGCTCGAAGCTGTCGTGTACCGCGTCCACTGCGTGCCCCTCCCACTGCAGGGAGACCGGGAGGGTGTTCATCGCGGGGCTCCCGATGAACTCCGCGACGAACCGGGTGGACGGGTAGTCGTACAGCGCCTGCGGTGGGTCCACCTGCTCGATGTGACCGTCGTTCAGGACGGCGACACGGTCGCCCAGTGTCATCGCCTCCGTCTGGTCGTGTGTGACGTATAGGGTCGTCGCGTCGATCTCGCGGTGGATCTGCAGCAGCTCGGCCCGCATCTGCACCCGGAGTTTCGCGTCGAGGTTGGAGAGCGGCTCGTCGAGCAGGAAGACATCGGGCTCGCGGACAATCGCGCGGCCGATGGCGACGCGCTGGCGCTCCCCGCCGGAGAGCTCAGCGGGCTTTCGATCGAGCAGATCGGGGATGTCGAGAATGTCCGCCGCGTCCTGGACGCGCTGGTCGATCTCCTCGTCCGTGTAGTCACTGACGGACTTCATCCCGAACTTCATGTTCTGCGAGCCCGTCATGTGCGGGTATAGCGCGTAGTTCTGGAACACCATCGCGACGTTCCGGGCCTTCGGTTCGAGATCGTTGACAACCTGACCGCCGATCTTCAGCTCGCCGCTCGTGATGCTTTCGAGGCCGGCGATCATGCGGAGCGTCGTCGACTTCCCGCAGCCGGACGGGCCGACGAGAGCGAGGAACTCGCCGTCGTGGGTCTCCAGGTCGATGTTGTCGACCGCCGTTACGTCGTCGAATCGTTTCGTCAACCCAGTCATGGTTATATCTGACATGTGTGGCTACTTCTGTTGGATGGTTAGCGTCTCCTGCAGTGGGCGGTGCATGACGATTAGCACTACGAGCGGCGGTAGAAGCGCTAACACAGCGCCAGCCATGATGATCCCCCACTTCGTGAGCCCGGACTGCGATGCCGCTTGGAGGTATCTGACACCCACCTGCACGACTTGCTTGTTCTGGTCGGTCATAATGATGAGCGGCCAGAGGTAGCGATTCCACGCGTAAATGAAGGTAATCACCGACACGCCCGCGATCATCCCCTTCGACATCGGAATCAGGACGCGCCAGAGGAACGTCAGCGGGCCGACGCCGTCGAGTCGCGCGTTCTCGACCAGCGACGCCGGTATCGACATGAAGTGCTGTCTGAACAGGAACACCGCGGTCGCGCTGGCGATGTAGGGTCCCGTGATGGCCATCAGGGTGTTGCCCCAGCCCAACTGTGCCATCAGGTCGAAGAGCGGCACGATCCGGACCGGGACCGGCAGCAGCAGCGTGAGCAGGATGAACATGAACACGGCGCGCTCGTAGGGGAACCGGTAGTAGACGAGTGCCAACGCGGCGAACAGGGACAGCGTCACCTTCCCGACCACGATGATCAGCGACATCACGATCGAGTTGATGATGTACTTGCCGAACCCGTAATCCACGAGCACCTCCCGGTAGTTCGAGAGCCCCTGGCTCCCGATGCCGAGGTTCGTGGTCTGGTAGACCTCCGTGGTGTTTTGGGTGCTCATGATGAGCGCCAAGATTAGCGGCAAGCCCATCATGAGGATCGAGAAGATGATGCCGCCGTGGACGAGCACTCGCTCGGCGTCTACGTCTCCGGGTAGGAACCGTTCGAGCCCCGATTCGGGTGTCGTCTGCGTCGCCATCTCACTTCACCTCGCCTGCGCTGTGCGGGTGCCCTAGCGTCGGTCGGCGGTCCGAGTTCGGTCGGGGTGTGGGTCCGGTCATTGTCATGCGTACGTAGTGTAGTTCTCCGAAATCCGCAACTGGACGTACATCAGTATCGCGACGAGGACGAACAGCACGACAGACTCCGCGGAGGCGAGTCCGAGGCTGCTGAACTCGAAGGCGTCGCGGTAGAGCTTGAAGATCAGCAGGTTCGTCACGCCGTCAGGCCCGCCGCTCGTCATCAAGTCGACCAGCGGGAACGTCGAGAAGAATGCGTAGATCGTGTCCATGACGACGAGGAACACGAGCGTCGGCGACATCAACGGCACGTAGACCCGATACAGCATCTTCAGGTGCCCAACGCCGTCGATTTCGGCAGATTCAGTCAACGCCTTCGGGATGTTGCTCAGCGCCGCCACCATGAAGATGATGTTGTAACCCAACTGCTTCCAGATGGCGGCCAGCGCCACTACCAGGAACGCCTGTGGCCCGTTCGTGAACCAGTCCAGTTCGATTCCGGTGACCAGTTCGAGATAGTGCGTGAAGATGCCCAGCGTCGGGTGCATGAGGAACAGGAGTACCGATGCGGCGACGGCCGTCGGAAGCGCATACGGCCAGACCGCGGCGATCAGGTACGTGGACGACCCGACGTCAACGTTGAAGAGCAGGTACGCGACCGTGAGGGAGATAACGAGCGTTCCGATGACGACGACGACGGCGAACAGGACCGAGATCGCGAAGCTTCGGTGATACGCCGCGGAGGTCGCGAGCGTCGCGTAGTTGTCGAGCCCGACGAAGGTCTTCTGTGCCCCCAACAGGATCGTTTGGGACAGGCTCAGCCGGAACGTCTTGAGACCGGGATAATAGAGGAACGCGGCGAGGATTGCGATCGTTGGCAACAGCAGGAGGAACGCCTGCCAATTCGACTCGTACGGTTTGTTGAAATCAGGCATTATCGTGACAAAGAACGGTGGTCAACGCGCCTTCACTGCCCGGCGATTACGAGACCTTATTCGCGTAGTTCTGGAGGATCTCGTCGGCGTCGCTCTTCATATCGCTCAGGGTGTCGTCGACGGTCTGGTCGTCGTTCTGAATCATGCTGACGTATCCCTCTTCGATGACCGACCGCACCTCGGGGAAGGGGCCCGCAAGTGCCCCGCTGGTCGCGGGCGTCGATTCGGTTTCGTTGAGCTGATCGATCGCCGTTCGGAAAGCCGGGTTCTCCTCGTAGAAGCCCTCGTCTTCGAGTTGGCTGATAGATTCCTTGCGGACCGGGAAGTAGCCGGTGCCTTTGTGCCAGGTGGCCTGCTGTTCGGGCTGGGTCATGTACAGGAGGAGCTCAGCCGTTGCCTGTTGCTGTGCATCGGAAAGCCCCTTGGGGACCCACAGCGAGGCACCCCCGATCGGCACCCCCGTCCGCTGGCCCTCGTAGCTCGGGAGGTACGCCGTGTCGAGCGTGAAGCCGTTGTCCTTCGCACCCTGCTGCATCGGGGCGATGCTCGACGTGGAGTAGATGATCATCCCGGTCTTCTGCGTTAAGAACGCTTGCTGGGCCTCGCTCCACGCCTCGATACCGGGGTTGAGGTACTGCCCCTCGTCGTAGAGGTTCGTCCACCACTCGAAGACGTTCTTGGCGGCGTCGCTCGTGAGGTAGCTCTCGGTGGCCCGGCCGCTCCGACCGTTGTCGTTATTGACGAGCACTTGGTCCTGCTCGGCCATCCACCCCTCGACGAACCACGAGTGGTTCGGGGCGGTGAGGCCCTTGTCGACCACGCCCTCACTCGTGAGTGTCTTCGAGGCGTCAAGGACCCCTTGGAACGTCTTCGGCGGGTCGTCGGGATTCAGCCCCGCCTCCTCGAAGGCATCGCGATTATACATCATAATCGAGTTGCTGGAGTTGAACGGCATCGAGTTCAACTTGCCGTCGACTCTGTAGAAATCCAGCACCGGGTCGAGGAAGTTGTCGAAGTTGATGCGGTCGCTCGGGATGATGTCCTCGACCGGAACGAACGCCTGGCTGTCGATCGCCAGCTGCGTCCCGATCTCGAAGATCTGTGAGAGCGCCGGCGGGTTGCCTGAGGAAACCGCGGACGTCGTCGCGTTAAGGTTGTCGCGGTAGCTGTTTCGCGAGGTGGTCTCAACGGTGATGCCGTCGGACTGCTCCTCGAAGTCGTTCACGATACCGTCGATGCGCTTGGCGAGGTCCCCGCCCATCGCGTGCCAGAACTGGATCGTGACGGACTGGTCACCGCTCGAACCGACAGTCGTACCCCCAGATCCACCGCCAGAATCACCGCCGCTGTCGTTGCCGCCTCGCCCGGAACAACCGGCGAGACCCGCGACGGTTGCTGCGCCTGCACCCTGGATAAACCTCCGCCTAGTATCACATCTCCTCATTCAACAAGACAGTTCACCAATTCCATCAAGAACTCTGCTATGAATGATACGTACCGAGGTGAAGAGGAGGGTGCCGCTATAAATCACTCCTATCTGCTATGTAGCTCGTCAGTCTCGCACCGCCGATAGCCACGTCACGGCACGCTACGTCCCCTTCACGGAGTCGGAGGAGACGTCGTACGCGACGTATGCCCTTCGACCAGCAGTGGTCGTTCTCGAGCTCGACACTCGCCTATGACGACTCAGGACACCCCTCTTCTGGACTGCGCAGTCTCCCGAAGAGACGGACCAACTCCTAGTCGGCTGGCGGTCGTACAGAACCGAGGAGAAAACCTGGCCACGTAGGCAAGTCGGCATCGAGTACCAGGTATCGTTCACTCAGACGTTCGTGAATCAGTCGGCCAGTCGAGTAGTCCCGGATAATCTGTGATGAGCCCGTCGGCTCCCAGTCGCCGGGCCGTCGCAGCGTGCTGCCAGTCTCTCACTGTCCAGACGTTACACGGACGGTCCAAAGAGCGCGTCGCGTCGGCGTCACGAAGCCCCGACAGCGACGGATGGATGGCGTCGGCGTCAAGGTGGCGGGCCATCCGGCGGGCGGCCGCGAAGTCGTCCGACAGGGGAGCCACCCGCGCGGTGGGTCGGTAGTCGCGAACGGCCTCAAGTGAACCCTCGTAGAACGAAGAGAATAGGACTGCGTTGTCGACGCCGGCGAGTACGTCGAGAACGCGGTCAACGAACGGGGCCCACACCTCCCGGCGGGCCCGGCGATGCTTCTGCTTCAGTGGTCCCGGGCAGAGGTCGTTGCGGCCGGGATTTTTGAGTTCGACGTTGAGTCCGACGCCGGCGGGGACGGCCGAAATAAAATCGGCGAGTGCGGGAACTGTCTGTCCGCTGTCGAGTACCGTCGCGCTCGTCACCGTCGTGGTGTCGGTCTCACAGACCCGCCCCGAGGCATCGGTGAGCCCTCGGCTCTCGCCAGCGTCATCGAGGCGGCTGTCGTGGAAGACGACTGGCGTGCCGTCGGCGGTAGCGACGACGTCGAACTCGATAGTGTCAGCACCGAGGGAAACCGCGTTCCGTGCCGCGGCAATGGTGTTCTCGGGAGCGACGCCAGCGAAGCCGCGGTGAGCAATTACCCGCATTCCAATCCTCTCAAGGCGGTGTCGGAAGCGGCCAGCGAATCGGGTCGATAGTCGGGGACTGCCGACGCGTCCGCGCCCCTGGTGACGTCGGGACGATAATCCGTACCGATACCCGGTTGGGTCTCACCGAGTAGACTTGCCGCTGCGATGTCGGCCGACGTGAGCGCGTCTGTGGGAACCCCGTCGACGCCGGCAACACGGAGACGCTCCGCGTGGTGCTCGGTCGTCTGTGTGGCCCGAGTTGTCACGCACACGGTCGGAACACTGACGGCCTCGAGCGCGTCGAGGCCGTTGAGGGCTCTCGAACGGTCCGTCCCGCCGGAGAGAGACGGTCTCGTCGAGATCGGGTCGCGTAGCTGCTGGGACATATCCGCTCACGTCTGGGGCAGTTCACGCCGTGTGTCGTCGTTCGGTGGTTCTCGTCGCGGTGAGTGCGCGTTCGACGCGGGTGCGGGCGTCGTGGATGCGTTCGCTCGTCGTCGCGGTCGCGGAGAGCACCGGGAACTGGACGTCGAGGTCGTCGTAGAGGAGGTCGCTCAGCGAGCAGTGGTCGTTCGCGTGCGGGAGGGTGGTGGCGGTGTGGAGGTCGCCGGACTGTCGGCTCGCCGCCAGCTGGTCGCACTGGCGGTCGAGCGCGGTCAGGTCGGCGCGGAGGCGGCGGAGTTCGTCCGGGTCGCAGTCGAAGAACGGGCGGGAGTCGATGGCGGCGACCTCCTCGCGGAGTTCGGCGAGCGTCTCGCCGGCGCGGGTGAGCGCGCGGTGTTCGCGGTCGAGCGTCGCGCGGACGCGCTGTCGGTTCTCGACGGCGGAGTCGACGGCGGCGAGGAGGCGTTCTCGCAGGATCGCGGGGAAGCCGCCGTCGCCGATGAGGCCGTGGGCGAGTTCCGGACCGAACTCGGCGGCGAGGCTCTCCGCGTACGTGTCGCCGTAGTCGGCGTCGTAGTGGGCGGTCGCCATGACGGTCTCTCGGTAGGCGTCTCGGACGGCGGCGAGCGCCGACTGTCCCGTGCTCTCGCTCCCGTCGAGCATCGTCGCTCGCGCGGCGGACCGCGAGGGCGTGACCGACTCACGGGATTTCGCGCCGTCGGGCGCGAGTCGGTCGACGCGCTTGCGGAACTGCGCGAACGCGTCGCGTTCCGCGTCGATGACTCCTCGTTCGTGCTCGACGCGGGCTTTCGCGGCGTCGACGACGTCCGTCTCGACGGTCCGAGCTCCGGATACCGTCTGGCGATTTGTCCCCATCCTCATGCTCCCTGCTCTCTCGGCGGGCTTGGAGTACCTTGCTAGGAGTAGTATATAGGTCGATTGAGGCCGCTATCGCACACCGTCGTCGACGCGCCACGCCACGCGACGCGGAGGTGCGGTCGAGTCCTCGAGCTTTCCCGTGTTAGTCCGCGTGTTCGTCGACGAGGGGGAACGCGGCGAGGCGGGCGGCGGCGATGGTCGTGAGCCCGCGCGACGTCGTCGAGTCGGCGGTGCGGCGCGCGTGGGCCATCGCGAGGTCGTCGGCGTCCGCGACGGGGACGAGCGCGATGGTCGTTCCCGTCTCGTCGACGTCGACGACGAGGTAGGACTGCGGGAACGAACACGTCGTCGGCGACATGACTTCTCGGACGCCGCGCATTCGCGCGGTGGAGGGGAGGTGGAGGTGGCCGGTGAGGAGGAGCGGGTGGTCGACGGCGGCGAGCGCGCCGAGGAAGGGGTCGACGTTCCGCGTCATCGGCGGCATGTGCATCTCGGGCTCGACGGCGTCGCGGTGGCGGCGGAGCTGGTCGCTCATCGCCGGGAGGTTGTGGTGCGTGAGGACGATGGGGTCGTCGACGCCGTCGAGCACGCCGTCGAGCCAGTCGAGCTGGTCGTCGTCGATTTCGCCGTCGTGGCTGTCGTAGAGTCGGTCGCGGCTCCCCGCGGAGTTCAACCCCACGATGTCGACGCCGCCGACGGTGACGTGGAAGGGGAGGTCGCCGTCGGCGTACCGGTCCGCGAACGACGCGACGGGAATCGTGTCGTGGTCGTCGCGTTCCTTCGGGACGTCGTGGTTGCCGGGGACGGCGTAGAGGGGCGCGTCGAGGTCGGCGAGGGCGGCGTCGACGGCGTCGTAGTTCCAGGGTTCGCCGTCCTTCGTCAGGTCGCCGGGGGAGAGCACGGCGTGGACGTCCCGGTCGTTGATGTCCGCGACGGCGGCGCGGAGGTGGGATTCGGTGTGCTCGAAGAGCTTCGACGTCCCCTCGCTCCGCGTGGCGACGTGGGGGTCGGAGACCACGGCGAACCGCGTCGGCGTCGCGGAGCGCGGGTGGTCGAGGCGCGCCATGAGGCTCCCGGTCGGCGGTACGGTCTCCTTCATGCGTCCTCCGGGAGGAAGTCGGCGGGGTCGTCGTGGCGGAACGCCGCGAGGTGCGTGCCGTCGAGGAGCGCGACGTGCGAGTACATCACCTCGCGCTCGTGGGCGGCGGCCGCGAGCGCGCTCGCGTCCGCGAGATTCACGGTGCCGACGAGGAGGACGGCGAGCCGCCGGTCGCGGTCGGTCACGCGCGTGACGATGAACTTGCTCGTTCCCTCCTGCCGGGAGAAGACGGCGTAGGCGTCGAAGGTTCCGCTATTGACGGCTCGCTCGACCCCGGCGGCGTCGTCGCCCTGCGCGAGGTAGACGAAGCCGAACCGGCCCGTGTCGCCGTGCCCGGGGGGCTCCGGGGCGACGTGGCCGGCGCGGACGGTGACGACCTCCCAGCCGTCCGCGCGCAGGTCGTCGGCCATCGTCGTCGCCTCTTCGAGCGTTCGCGCCCAGGCGTTCCCCGAGGCGCTCGTAGCGTTCGACATCACCAGAGGGTTCTCCCGACCGCACAAATACATTTCCACTAGTCTGATACTTTAGAGCCGACAGTAGGGCTATGTAGTGCTTGTGGGGGCTATGAGCGCCTCAATTCGGGTCATAGCAGTCTTCATACGTCGAAGCTAGTGATGGACGAGTGATGACTGGGGATTCGACTCGACGAGGCTTTCTCGCCGCCACCGGGGCGGGGGCGGTGACCGCGCTCGCCGGCTGCCAGAGCGGGCCGTCACAGGAGCCGGCGACGTCGACGGACAGCACGCAGACGAGCGACGAGGAGACGGAGACCACCGAAGGGACGACGTCAGCCGGTGGGACACTCCAGATGATGGCGTCCGGCTCCATCCAGACGCTCGACCCCATCAACGCGAAGGGGTCGGGCGCGGGCTACGACCAGTACGGCCGCTCCCTCATGGAGTTCCGGAACGGCCTCTACCCGCCGGAGGCCGCGCTCGCCGAGGACTACTCGATGTCCGACGACGGTCTCACCTACACCTTCCAGCTCAAACAGGGCGTCACGTTCCACGACGGATCCGAGTTCACCGCGCACGACGTCGTCTACTCGTGGGAGCGCCTCGCCGGCTCCGAGAACTCGCGGAACCGCGACGACATCATCGGCGAGACGATGACCATCGAGCACGAGAAGGACGCCGCTCGGACCGCGCCGGAGGACGAGGAGACGCTCGCCGACTACGTCCCCGGCTCCCTCGCCGTCGAAGCCGTCGACGACCACACGTTCCGCTTCACGCTCGCCTCCCCCTTCCAGTACGCGCTCTACCAGATCGCGGGCGGCGCGTTCGCCGTCCTCCCCGAGAACGCCGTCGGCGACGTCGAGGGCTACGACGGCCAGTACACGTACAACGAGTTCTTCAGCACGGCGAACGGCGGCCCGAAGTACGCCGGCCTCGGCCCCTACCAGGTTGACTCGTGGACGAAAGGCGACCAGATCACGCTCACCGCGTTCGAGGATTACTACGGCGAGACTCCGAACCTCGACGGCGTCACGTACACGGTCGTCAGCAGCGGGAACACCCGCCTCCAGCGCTTCAAGAACCGGAACGCCGACATCCTGGAGTCGATGCCGACCGCCTCGTTCAACCCCGACAACGTGTCCATCGCGGAGACGAAGGGGAACCGCTCCGTCGGCACGTACACCTTCGACGACGGCACGGAGGTGAACTACGGCGAGATTCCCGCGCTCAGGACGGAGTACCTCGTCTTCAACACGCTCGAAGTCCCGCTCCCCGTCCGCCGCGCGTTCGCGTACGCGATGAACCAGCACGAGATCGCCGAGAACGTCTACAAGGGGAACGCGAAAGCGGGCTACCACATCACGCCGCCCGCGCCCTACCCGACCTTCGAGGAGGGCGTCTCCGGCACGGAGACCTACGACCGCCACGCCGAATCCGGCTACCAGTCAAACACGGCGTTCGGTGCCGACGGCTACCCCTACGGCTACGGCGAGACCCGCCTCGACGACGCGCGCGCCGTCATGGCGGACGCCGACTACGGTGAGAACAACCGCTTCTCCCTCACGGCGACGACCATCTCCGGGAACAGCGCGTACGCCTCCGTCTTCACGCGCCTCCAGGCGAAACTCCGCTCCGCCTACATCGACATCAGCATCGAGGAAGCCGAGTTCGGCACCATCATCAGCCGCGCGATCTCCGGCGACATGCAGGTGTTCGCGCTCGGCGACGGCATGGAGTACCCCGGCCCCCAGAACTTCCTTCGCTTCCTCTACGGCGACAGCCCCTCCGGGCAGTTCACCCGCTGGGGCGCGGAGGGGAGCTACTACACCGAGGAGTACCGCCAGACCGCGATGCAGGCGTGGGAGGAGAACTACGCCGCCGACGACGCCACCCAGCAGTCGAAGAACGAGGCGTTCCAGACCGTGGAGGAGATGAACTGGGCGTCCGTCCAGGAGCTCCCCACTGTCCACCCGACGAGCCAGCGCTTCTGGCACGACTACGTCGACGTCGAGATGTACGGCGTGATGGAGAACCAGACGTTCACGGACGCCACGCTCAGCCGGTAACCCCGGCCGAACGCCGCCGCGGCCGCCGACCGGCCGCACTACTCGCCTATCCAGCTATCTATGAGACGCACGGTGATTCGAACGCGATACCGACTCGCACAGACCGATGAGTAAGCTCGCCTACCTCGGCAAACGCGCCCTCCTGAGCGTCCCGGTCGTCTGGCTCGGCGCGTCCATGACGTGGTTCATCATCTTCATGGGCCCCGTCGACCCCGCGTCGCGACTGCTGAGCGAGGGGCAGGTGCGGAACCCCGCGGCCTACGAGGCCGCACAGACGCAACTCGGCCTCAATCAGCCGCCGTTCCAGCACTACCTCGACTGGATGACGAACCTCCTCTTCTTCGACCTCGGGCAGACGTGGCTGCTCTACCAGGGGTCGAGCGTGAACGCGCTCATCCTCGACTTCCTCCCGCGGACGCTCTGGCTCGGCTTCTGGTCCGTGCTCATCGCCGTCTGCATCGGCATCCCGCTCGGTTTCTTCGCCGGGATGCGGTCGAACACGTCGTCCGACTACCTCGCGTCCGTCGGCGGCATCGTCTGGCGCGCCATGCCGAACTTCTGGCTCGCCATCATGCTCCTCGCCGTCCTCAGCAACTCCCAGGCCATCGTCGGCGTCGACTGGCAGTCCCTCGGCGTCGACCTCGACGCGCTCACCGGCAGCCCGAACCTCGGCTACATGGCGGGCGACTGGCTCTCGCTCACCACCGGACCGATGGCGTTCTTCACGAACCCGGACGCGACGCTCGCCGCGATAAAGAAAGTCCTCCCGGCCGCGCTCGTCCTCGGCTCCGCCTCCATGGGGAACGAGATGCGAATCAGCCGCACCGCCGTGCTCGAAGTCCGGAACGAGGACTACGTCGACTTCGCGAAAGCCAAGGGCGTCTCCGACCGCGCCATCGTCTGGAAGCACGTCCTCCGGAACGCCCTCATCCCGCTCGTCCCCATCATCACGAGCGAGGCGTTCCTCCTCATCGGCGGGAGCGTCCTCGTCGAAACCGTCTTCGGCATCAACGGCATCGGGTCGCTCTTCTACCAGGCGGCGGTCCAGGGCGACCTCCCGCTCGTCGGCACGCTCATGTACGTCTTCATCCTCCTCATCGTCGGCGTCAACCTCGTGCAGGACCTCCTCTACACGATAATCGACCCGCGCGTCGGCCTGGAGGGGAACTGATGGCGAGCGACCACGCCCGGTCCGAATTCAGCGCGCTCTCCGCGGACGCCGCGACCGCGTGGGCCGCCGTCGGCGTCCTCCTCTTCGCGCTCGAAGCGGGCGCGGCCGCGAACTTCGCCGTCGGCTTCCTCGCGGACGCGCTCGCCGCCGCATCCCTCCCGGGGACCGCGTTCGTCGCCGGACTCGAACACGCGACCGCGCAGGTCCCGACCCTCCTCTCTCGCGAGCTCGTCCCGAACCAAGGGTACTGGAACGGCAGCCGGTGGGTCGGCACGTTCCTCGGCCTCCGCCCCGGCGTCGCCTGGGGCGTCCGCGTCGCCCTCGTCTACGCCTACGCCGCCTGCATCGGCGCGTGGGCCGTCATCGGCTACCGGCTCTACCGCCGCGAGTACCGCGTCGCCGACTGGACGCCCCGCGACGACGTCGTCGACCGCTTCCGCTCGCACGGCTGGGGGCTCTTCGGCCTCTTCGTCGTCTGCACGTTCGTCGTCATGGCCGTGTTCGCGCCGACGCTCGGCCCGACCACCGTCGACCAGAACATGCGGAACTCCTACTCCCACGAGATACAGTACTGGAACGCCGACGCGAACCAAGTCGACACCGTCCTCGTCGGCGAAGCGAATCTCGACTCGCAGTCCCGCGGCGACAACCCCCAGCGCGTCCTCCCGATGCAGTACGACGACTACGGCCGCTTCCACCCCTTCGGCACGCTCCCGACCGGCCGCGACCTCTTCACCTTCATCGTCGTCGGCTCCCGCATCTCGCTCGTCATCGGCCTGCTCTCCGTCGGCCTGAGCGCGAGCATCGCCGCCTCCCTCGCCCTCGTCGCCGCCTACTACAGAGACCGCGTCGACCTCGGCATGGTCCTCGTCTCCGACGCCGTGATGGCGATGCCACAGCTTCTCTTGCTCATCATGCTCACCGCCGTCCTCTCCGGCACGTGGGTCGGGGGCATCTACAGCGGCGGGTTCGTCCTCGCGCTCATCTTCGCGTTCACCGGCTGGACGTACATGTGGCGGTCGCTCCGCGGCCCCGCCCTCCGGGTCGCCGAACGCCAGTGGGTGGACGCCGCGCGGAGCTTCGGCCAGCGCCCGCTCGCCGTCATGCGCAAACACATGCTCCCCTACATCACCGGCTACCTCCTCATCTACGGCTCGATGACGCTCGGCGGCGCGATCATCGCCATCGCCGGGCTCTCCTACCTCGGCCTCGGCGTCGCGCCGCCGACGCCCGAGTGGGGGCGCGCCATCAACCTCGGCCAGGACTACGTGAGCACGGGGTCGTGGCACATCTCCCTCATCCCCGGCCTCCTCATCACGCTCGTCGTCACGGGCTTCAACGCCCTCGGCGACGGCGTCCGCGACGCCATCGACCCGCGCTCCGACGCGGCGACCGACGGCGCGGCCGGCGGCCGCGGAGGTGGCGCGTGACCGACCCGCTCCTCTCCGTCGACGACCTCCACGTCGTCTTCCACACGGAGCGCGAAACCATCCACGCCGTCGACGGCGTCTCCTTCGACGTCCACGCCGGGGAGACCGTCGGGCTCGTCGGCGAATCCGGCAGCGGGAAGTCCGTCACGGCCCGCGCCATCCTCGGCCTCGTCGACGGCCCCGGCCGCATCGAGGCCGGCCGCATCGACTTCCGCGGCGACGACCTCACCGACGACAACTGGGACCGCCACCGCGGCGACATCTCCATCGTCTTCCAGGACCCCGGGAGCGCCCTCAACCCCGTCTACACGGTCGGGAACCAGATTACGGAGGCGCTCCGCATCCACCAGGGCCTCCGCGGGCGCGCCGCGACCGAGCGCGCCGTCGACCTCCTCGAAGCCGTCGGCATCCCGGACGCCGCCCGCCGCGTGAACGAGTACCCACACCAGCTCTCCGGCGGCCAACAGCAGCGCGCCGTCATCGCCACCGCGCTCGCCTGCGACCCCGACCTCCTCGTCTGCGACGAACCCACGACCGCGCTCGACGTCACCATCCAGGCGCAGATACTCGACCTCCTCCAGGACCTCCAGGACGAACAGGACCTCGCCGTGCTCTTCATCACGCACGACATGGGCGTCATCGAGGACGCCACGGACCGCGTGAACGTCATCTACGCGGGCGAAATCGTCGAGCGCGCACCGACCCGCACGCTCTTCGACGACCCCGCCCACCCCTACACGCGCGCCCTCCTCCAGAGCATCCCCGGACGCACGCCGCCCGACCAGCGCCTCCCGGCCATCGACGGCGAAGTCCCCACGCCCACCGCGCCCGCGCAGTCCTGCCGGTTCGCGCCGCGCTGCCCCGACGCCTTCCCGGACTGCCACGCCGTCGCCCCCGCCCACGTCGCGCTCGGCGACGCCGCCGCCGAACGCTCCGCCACTGACCGCTCTGCCGCCGACTCCTCCTCCGCTGGACGTTCTGCCGCCTGCCTCCTCCACGACCCCGACTACACCGACGGAGGTGACACCTGATGACACCCGAACCAGACACGACCCCCGAACCAGACACAACTTCCGAACCGAGTACGACTCCCCGATTCGGCACGGAATCCGAGGCGACACCGGCCACGGAATCCGACGTCGCCCGCGAACCGGCCCAGCCGGTCGTCTCCGTCGACGGTCTGCGGACGTACTACGACGAGGACTCTCTCCTCTCGCGGAGCCCGCCGGTGAAGGCCGTCGACGGCGTCTCCCTCGACATCTACCCGGGCGAGACGCTCGGGCTCGTCGGCGAGTCCGGCTGCGGGAAGACGACGCTCGGCCGGACGATTCTCGGCCTCGAAGACGCCACCGACGGAACCATCACCGCCGGCGGCCGCGACGTCACCGCCCTCGCCGGCGCGGAGAAACGCGCGTGGCAGCGCCGCGTCAGCATGGTCTTCCAAGACCCACAGGAGAGCCTGAACGACCGGATGACGGTCGGTGAAATCATCCGCGAACCCCTCGAAACGCACGACTGGCCGTTCCTCCGCGTCGCGGTCGACCACGCCGACGCGACGGTTTCGGGGGCCGCCGTCACGCCCGCTGACGGCGACCGGGCCGACATCACCGTCTCACTCGCCGACGGCGCACCGACCGTGTCCGTCCGCGACGCAATCCCCCTCGACGCCGCCGACGTCAGCGTCACCGCCGACACGACCGCGAGCGCGCCGGCCGTCGACGTCACCATCGCGCGCGGGAAGGACGACCTCCGGCGCGACCGCGCGTTCGCCCTCCTCGACCAGGTCGGCCTCGCCGAGGAACACTACTACCGCTACCCCCACCAGTTCTCCGGCGGGCAGCGCCAGCGCGTCGGCATCGCCCGCGCGCTCGCCCTCGAACCCGACTTCGTCGTCCTCGACGAGCCCGTGAGCGCGCTCGACGTCTCCGTACAGGCCCGCATCATCAACCTCTTAGAGGACCTCCAAGAGGCGTTCGGGCTCACCTACCTCTTCATCGCGCACGACCTCTCCGTCGTCCGCCACATCGCCGACCGCGTCGCCGTGATGTACCTCGGGAACATCGTCGAACTCGGCCCCACCGAGACCGTCTACGGCGACCCCGCTCACCCCTACACGGTCTCGCTCCTCTCCGCGATTCCCGGGAGCGCGTCCGGCTGGACGGGCGACCGCGTCACCCTCCGCGGGTCGCCGCCGAGCCCGCGCGACCCGCCCGCCGGCTGCCCGCTCGCCACCCGCTGCCCCGCGAAAATCCGCCCGGACGACTGGACGCTCCCCGAGGAGACGTGGCGCGCCATCGACGAGTTCCGCGCGGTCCTCCGCGTCCGCGCCCGCGGCGAGGCCTGGCCCGTCGCCGCCCTGAAGCGCGCCGTCGGCGCGAACGCGGCCGGCCAGTCGGTCGAGGAGACCGCCGCGGACCTCTTCGACGGCCACGACCTCCCCGCGGACGCCGCCGAGGTGGTCGACGACGCCGTCTCACTCGCCGAGCGCGGCCGGGACGCCGCGGCCGCCGCCCGCCTCCGCGAGGCCTTCGGCTCCCGCTGCGACGCCTCTCACCCGCCTCTCACCGAGCAGGGCGACGACCGGACGAGCGCGTGCTTCCGCCACGAACCCGACTACGTCGACGTCACGGACACCGTCGCCGAGCGCGACACCGACGGCTGAGCCGCAGTCGTGGCCGGCCAGCCGCACAGCGGCCGCTCACGAAGAGTTCACCGGCGTCGAGACAGAGCGGTCGCGGGTCGTCGACGGAGCCGGGTGTCCTTGGTGGTGAAGGCCGGCGCGAGAGAAGAACGCCGGCTGATGTCTGGGTCGACGTCGGGGACACCCGACGAGCGCGGGACCACACGATCCGTGGTCGTGACACACCCTCGCGCCCGGCTTATGATTGTTAGCTCTAGTCGTTAAATGTTTTCCAGAGTGTGCTGACAATCACATCGGGGAGTACACTGGCTCCGCTGAACGGCGTTTCATAGAACACCTGCGAATCACGAGAATCGGTTCCGTCGACGGCGCGTTCACCGTCAGACGCCCTCGCCGGGTCAGTCGTCGTCGAGGTAGTCTGCTTCCCAGTCACGGCGCGCTTCGAGCTCGCGGCGGCCGCGGCGCGTGAGCGAGTAGGAGTTCGTGCGCTCGTCGATCTTCCCCTTCTCCACCAACCCCTTCTCCACGACGGCGTCGAGGTTGGGGTAGAGGCGGCCGTGGTGGACTTCGGACTCGTAGTAACCTTCGAGTTCGTCCTTGAGGGCGAGGCCGTGGGGGTCGTCGAGGCCGCCGATGGCGTAGAGCAGGTCGCGTTGGAAGCCGGTCAGGTCGTGCATACTCGGACGACCGGTCGTACTGAGACGCACTTCAGCGTGCCGACTCAATCTGACCCGGGTCGACAGACGAGTCAATACCGATACGGCCCGGTTCGACGGACGGGCCGGTGTCGGGCGCTCACCGCTCGGCCGGCCGGGCTCACTCGGTGGCGTGGTGGTAGGGTTTCCGCGCGACGGTCTCTCGGAGGCCGGTGAGGGAGTCCGCGCCGGCGTCGTGGGCGGCTTCCATGACGGCGAAGACTTCGCGTCGGGAGATCTTCACGCCGGACTCGGTGAGCGCGTCCTCCGGGCGGGCTTTCAGCTCCCGGAGCGTGCCGACGCCGAGGAGGAAGGGGACGGACCACGCCGCGGTCTTGTTCCCGTGGGAGAGCGGCATCGACTCGAGGTAGGTCTGGGCGTCGTCGAGGAACGTCGCGGCGTGCGTGGCGGTCCGGTGGACGACGCTCGCCGCGGACTCGCGGGCCGCCGGGTCGACGACGGCCTCCTGGTCGATGCCTTCCTCCTCGAACCAGGTCGCCGGGAGGTAGACGTTGTTCTCCGACGTGTAGTCGTCGTAGGCGTCCTTCGAGACGTTGATGAGCTGGAGGAGGAGGCCGAACTCCTCGGCGGTCCCGTAGAGCGTCTCCGCGCGCTCCTCGGCGACGCCGCGTCGCGTCAGGAGGTTCGTGATGAGGATGCCGACCGTCCCCGCCGCGTAGTAGCAGTACTCTTCGAGCTCCGAGCGGTCGTCGAGCCGCAGACCGCCGGTGTCCGCGTGGCGTTCGACGAACATCGCCATCCCGTCCACCATCTCGCGGATCGGCGCGACGATGGCGTCACGGACGGGCTCGGGCTGCTCGGTGAACGTCGCCCACACGGTCGGGGCCGCGGCGACGACCGCCCAGTCCTCGTCGCGGTCCGCGGGCGCGGGCAGCCACTCCTCCGCCGCGGCGCGGAACTCCGTAATCGTCGTCTCCGAGTCGGGGTCGAGCGCCGCGTCGTACGTCCGCAGCAGCGCCGCCTGCTCCGCGGGCGGGATGTGGTTCGCGTCCTCGATGGTGTCCGCGACCCGGCAGAGGAGGTAGCCGAGGCAGACGTGGGACGCCATCGGCTCGTCGAGCACGTCGACGGTCAACGCGAACGTCCGCGACACGCCCTGCACCGCCTCGTGGCACCAGTCGAGGTCCGGCTCAGGCGACTCGACGGGGTTCATCCACTCGTCACCGTCCGAGTCGGGGGCGGGTCTCTCTCGGTCGTGCCGCTCGACGCGGCGTGACCGCTCGGCAGCGGGGACGCGACGGCAGTCGGTTCGAAGAGCGCACCGGTCATGCTAGCTATATCCGCGGGCACGTCGAAACATTCTTCGGTCGAGACCGCACCCGAACCGCCCGCCGGACGTTCATGTATCCTCCTCCGGTTCGCAGGTCGTGACGGTTTCCCACGCCACATACCGCCGCAGCATCACGGCCTCGACGACGCCTCTTCCGACTCTCCCCCCGGTGAGCACACCGACTTCGCGTCCATCGACGCGTTCTTCGCCCCCTCGACTGCCTCCACGCTCCGCTGACTCCCACCAAGCAGTCAGGCGAGTGATTCGTGGCTACAAGATAAATATGCGAGGGTGAAGTAACAGAACGTAACGATGGTCGACTCGTCGACGCCGAACGCCGCCCTCCCGAATCAGGTCGCGGGAGCGCAGTACGACTGGACGTTCTCCCCCGGGACCGCCGCGGAAGGCGGTGACTTCTCCGGCCGCATCCGCGAAACCGTCCGCCTCGAACGCAGCGCGTCTGTCGAACCGGGCCATATCGACGCTGACGCTCTGCTCGACGACGTTCGCTTAGAGCGCGGGTGGTCGGCGTCCAGAATCGACTCGGAGGCGGTCGAACTCACCCGCGACGTCCGCGTTCAGGAGACGGACACGCGGGCGCACTGCACGAATCTCTACCGGCGGTGGACGGACGCGCCGCCGGGGGCGTGGACGGTGGAGAACGCGTCCGTCGACACGCTCACGCGCGACGACGCGCCGCGCGACGGCCCTCAGAGCGGCCGCCAGCTGTAGACGTGGTTGAGCAGCCAGTACGTGACGATGCCGAGCCCGAGGCTCAGTGACCACGTCGCGACGGCGTACCGGCCGACGCGGGCGTGCGCGGTCCGTTCGAGTTCCTCGGGCGTGTGCGTGAGCCCGAGGACGACCGGGTGAACGACGAGCGGGACGGCGAGCGCGGAGAGGACGATGTGGACGGCGAGCATCACGAGGTAGAGCGGTCTGACGGCGCTCGCGTAGCCCGCGAGGAACTGGCCCTGCTGGATGACGAGTTCCTTCTCGAAGCCGCCGCCGACCTTCCAGAGGTAGAGCACGAGGAAGACGCCGATGAGGGCGACCGCGGTGAGCATCGACGCGCGGTGCGCGCGAACGCGGCGGTTTCGGATGCAGTAGTAGCCGACGAGGAGCGCGGTGAGCGCGCAGGTGTTCACCACGGCGATGGCGTCGGAGAACCGGAGCACCGTCTCGCGGCCGATGGCGGGGAACGGCACCAGCCCGCCGAACGACCCGAAGACGAGCGCGTAGCCGATGACGGAGAGCACGCCCGTGACGACGAGGGGGTTCTCCTTCGCGTAGCCGTCTGTGAGGGAGGCCATACGCGACGTTCGAACCGCGGGAAGTACTTTCCTTCGACTCCCGCCTCGGTGACCGCCTCCTCCCAAACGCTTTTGACTAACTGTTCAGTAAGCCCTAGTAACGATGTCCGACCCTCCCGACACCGACCCATCCGCGGAACCCGGCCGACGCGACACTGACCCGTCTGGCGAACCGGGTCAGAGCAACACTGGCTCGTCTGGCGAACCGGGTCAACGCACCCTCGACGCTCGCGTCGAGCGCGCGCTCGACGGCGTCCTCACGCCGAACCTCGCTGCCGTCCGTGCCGACGTTACGCCGACCGAGCGGTGGTTCGGCCGCCTCCTCCTCTGCGTTCACGACACCGCCGCCGGCTCGCCGACGCCGGCCGCGCGCGCCGGAGCCGCCGCCGTCGAACTCCTCAACGAGTACCACCGCGTCCGCAGCGGCCTCGTCGTCCAGCTCGACAACGCCGTCGCGCACTCTCTCAACTGGGACCACACCGACGCGCTCCTCGCCGGCGACGCCATCCACGCGACCGCCTACCGGACGCTCGACGACGCCGCGCTCGCGGACGCTATCGACACGCTCACCGACGCCTCCACGACGCTCACCCACGCGCTCGACACCCGCGTCTCCCGACCGCCGCCGCCCGGCGAACGCACCCCGCTCCTCGACGAGACGGTCGGCGTCCTCGGCCGCAGCGCGGCGCTCGTCGGCGCGTCCATCGCCGGCCTCGACGACGAGACTCGGAACGCCGTCGGCCGGTTCGGACGCGGCGTCTCCGTCGCCCGCGCCGGCCGCATCGCCGCCGACACCGACCCCGGCGCGGTCCGCGTCGTCCCGCCCGACACCGACCCCGACCGCCTCCGACAGTACGCCGCCGACGCCCTCGCCGACGCCGACGCGGCGCTCGACGCCCTCGCGGACGTGCTCGACACCGACCCGCTCCGCGCGTTCCTCGACGCGACCGTCCCCGACGCCGACAGCTGACGGTGGGTTTAACCGCCGGCCGGTCGGAGTGCGACCGTGCGACGCGAACTCCGATTCGCCGCCGGCGTGGCCCTCGGCGCGGGTGCGCTGGCCGTCTCTCTCTTCGCCGTCGGCCCCGGCGCGGTCCTCGACCGCGTGACCGCGATCGCCCTCCCGGCGGCCGCCGTCGTCTTCGCCGTCGTCCTCGTCGAAGCCACCGTCGACGGCCTCGGCGTCTGGGCGTCCGTCAGACCGCTCAACCGCGGCCTCACTCCCGGGCAGAGCGTGCAGTTCGCCTTCGCCGGTGACTTCTTCGACACCCTCAGCCCCGCCGGCCCCGTGAGCTCGGAACCGATTATGGCGCGCTTCTTCGGCGTCGCCACCGACACCTCCTACAGCGACGCGCTCGGCGTCCGCGGCGTCGCGAAGTACGTCAAATCCGCCGCGCAGGTCGCGCTGTCGCTCGTCCTCGTCGCCGTCTTCCTCCTCACTGGTCCCGCCCCGCGGGTCGTCGTCGCCACGTTCGCGGGCGCGGCCGTCGTCCTCGTCGTCGCCGCCGCCGCTCTCCTCGCCGCTCGCGCCTCCATCGCCGCCGCCGCGACCGCCCTTCTCGCGCCCGTCGTCCGCCGCGTCTCCGCGCTCTACCGCGACGACCCCCACGACCGCGACACCGTCGCCGCCGCCGTCGACCGCTTCTGGACGCGCGTCCTCGCCTTCCGCGACACCCCGCGCCTCCTCGGCCTCGTCGCCCTCGGCGGCGTCCTCGAACAGCTTCTCACCGCCACCGCACTCTGGGTCGCCCTCGCCGGGACCGGCACGCCCGCCGCGCTCCTCCCCATCGTCGCCATCGTCCCGCTCCCGCAGGCCGCGAGCGTCGTCCCTATCCCCGCCAGCCTCGGCGCGTACGACGTCCTCCTCGCCGGTGCGGTCGTCCTCATGACCGGCGTCCCCGCCGACGCCGCTGCCGCCGCCGTCCTCGTCGTCCGCACCTTCGGGCTCCTCACCGCCGTCGGCGGCGGCGGTCTCGCTACCGCATTCCTCCGCGGCTGGCGACCGGGCGCGTGACCGCCCAGAGGCGACGGTTCGAACGCGTTACGCGAGAGAATTCGTGCGGGCCGGCGGCCGACGGCGACGACGCGCCCGCGTTCTCGCCCGTCACTTCGTCCGTTCGGTCGCACGTTCCAGTGCGCCGCACCTCGCCTAATGCGAACTCCCGAACCGATACGGAAAACAATTCTTTTCTATATGAAAATATTGTCGCTCGGTATCGGGAAGAATACGTTGTTTAAGACGAGCAATCGGTATGTTTATGGCTATAACGCGAGATAGTTCGAACACACCGATGACTTGGTCAAATCAGGAGTGGTGGCCGGACTTACTGCGACTGGATATCCTCGACGACAACGCCGCGGAGCTCAACCCCTACGGCGAGGACTTCGACTACGCGGAAGAGTTCCAGAAGCTCGACCTGGACGAAGTGAAGGCGGACATCCAGGACGTCATGACGGACTCTCAGGAGTGGTGGCCGGCGGACTACGGCCACTACGGCCCGCTCTTCATCCGGATGGCGTGGCACAGCGCCGGGACGTACCGGACGCTCGACGGTCGGGCCGGCGCGGCCGGCGCGCTCCAGCGCCTCCCGCCGGAGAGTAGCTGGCCGGACAACGTCAACCTCGACAAGGCCCGCCGCGTCCTGCAACCGGTGAAGCTGAAGTACGGCCGGCAGCTCTCCTGGGGCGACCTCATCATCCTCGCGGGGAACGTCGCCCTCGAATCGATGGGCTTCGAGACGTACGGCTTCGGCGGCGGCCGCGTCGACGAGTACAAATCCAACGAGGCCGTCGAGTGGGGCCCCGAGACGGAGTGGGAGACGACCGACCCCGAGCGCTTCGAGGACGAGGAAGTCGGGAGCCTCAAAGACCCGCTCGCGAACACCGTGATGGGCCTCATCTACGTGAACCCCGAGGGCCCCTACGGCGAGCCCGACGTCGAGGGCTCCGCGGCGAACATCCGCGAGGAGTTCGACCGCATGGCGATGGACGACGAGGAGACCGTCGCGCTCATCGCCGGCGGCCACACCTTCGGGAAAGTCCACGGCGCTGACGACGAGACGGACGTCGGCCCCGAGCCGGAGGCCGCCCCGATGGAGCAGCAGGGCCTCGGCTGGGACCACGACTTCGAGAAAGCCGGCATGATTACGAGCGGCATCGAGGGACCGTGGAACTCCACGCCGACGATGTGGGACACGGGCTACATCGACAACCTCCTCGACTACGAGTGGGAGCCGCACAAGGGCCCCGGCGGCGCGTGGCAGTGGCAGCCGGCCACCGAGGAAGAGCGCGAAGACATCGAGAAGGCCCCGGACGCACAGGACTTCGACGAGTCCGAGGAGCCGATGATGCTGACGACGGACGTCGCCCTGAAGCGCGACGACGACTACCGCGAAATCCTCGAGGACTTCCAGGAGAACCCCGACCACTTCCAGGAGGCGTTCGCGCGGGCGTGGTTCAAGCTCATCCACCGCGACATGGGCCCGAAGGACCGCCTCCTCGGCCCCGAGGTCCCCGACGAGGAGTTCGTCTGGCAGGACCCGGTTCCGGACGCCGACTACGAGACCGTCGGCGCAGCGGAGGTCGCGGAGCTCGAAGACGCCATCCTCGACTCTGACCTCGACCGGACGGAGCGCGTGAAGACCGCGTGGGCGTCCGCGTCCACGTACCGCGACAGCGACAAGCGCGGCGGCGCGAACGGCGCGCGCATCCGCCTCGAACCGCAGCGTAACTGGGAGGCGAACGAGCCCGACGTGCTCGCCGACGTCCTCGACACCTACGAGGACATCCAGGCCGAGTTCAACGAGTCGCGCGACGACGACGTCCGCGTCTCGCTCGCCGACCTCATCGTCCTCGGCGGGAACATCGCCGTCGAGCAGGCCGCCGCGGACGCCGGCTACGACGTCGACGTTCCGTTCGAGCCGGGTCGCACGGACGCCTCCGCCGAGCAGACCGACTCCGACTCCTTCGAGCCCCTCGAACCGAAGGTCGACGGCTTCCGGAACTACATCGGCGACGGCGACTTCAACGACTTCTACGGCTCCCTCGAAGAGCGCATGGTCGACAAGGCGGAGCTCCTGAACCTCTCCGTGACCGAGATGACCGCGCTCGTCGGCGGGATGCGCGCGCTCGGCGCGACCTACGGCGACTCCGACCGCGGCGTCTTCACGGACGACCCCGGCGCGCTCACGAACGACTTCTTCGAGACCGTCCTCGACATGGACTACGAGTGGGAGCCGGTCGACGAGGACGCGGAAGTCTTCGAAGGCTTCGACCGCGCCACCGGCGAGAAGGCGTGGGAGGCCACCCGATTCGACCTCATCTTCGGCTCGAACGCCCGCCTCCGCGCCCACGCCGACGTCTACGGCGCAGAAGACGGCGAGGAAGACCTCGTCGAGGACTTCGTCGCCGCGTGGAGCAAGGTCATGCAGGCCGACCGCTTCGACCTCGAATAACGCCGAACCGGGTCCGCTCGGACCCCACACTCTCCTCTCTCTTTCCCCTCCTCTTTGCCGCACTCCTCGGCGACGAAGTGTTCGCTGTCGTCAGTCTCGTTGTCCCAACGTACGGTAGTGGCCTCGCCTATTCGTCGTCGACGTCTCGGCGCACGACGCGTTCTGCGTCGCTGCGGTCGAGGACGTCACGGTCGTCGTGTTCGCGCCTGACGAAGACGTAGAGGAGGAGCGGGCCGATACCCGCGACGAAGAGCACGAAGAGGACGAACGCGGCGTCGATACCGGCCATCAGCCGAGGAAGACGTCCACGATGTCGCTCGACCCCGACGTCGTATCTCGGTAGAGTTCCGAATACCCGCAGTTCGTACAGGAGACGACTTTGAAGCTGTTCGTCTGGATGTCGAACATCTTCGAGAGGCCGCCGCCGGTCGTCGAGATCGTCCCGACGTCGGTTTCGCTGTGTCCGCATTTCGGGCAGCCGCGTTCGCCGGTCGTGGAGGCGTCTGGTTCGGGGACCATGGCCGTGACTTTTCGGCGAGCCGCCAAGAACTTTATCCATCGTTGACTGGTTCCCGAGGGTCAGGACTCCTCGACCGCCCAGTGCTTCGCGCGTTCGACGGCGTCGCCCCAGCGGTCGTATCTGGCGTCCCAGTCGCCGTCGACGCCGTCTTCGTCGGGGTCGAACGCGCGGTCGACGCGCCAGTTCGCGCGGAGCTCCTCGACGGACTCCCAGTAGCCGGTGGCGAGGCCGGCGGCGTAGGCCGCGCCGAGCGCCGTCGTCTCGTCCACTTCGGGTCGGACGATGCGCGAGCCGAGCACGCCCGCCTGCAGCCGGCAGAGGAAGTTGTTCTTCACCGCGCCGCCGTCGACGCGGAGTTCGTCGATGTCGACGCCGGCGTCGGCCTCCATCGCTTCGACGACGTCGCGCGTCTGGTAAGCGATGGCTTCGAGGGTCGCCCGAACGACGTGTTCGCGGCGCGTCCCGCGCGTCATTCCGACGATGGTGCCGCGGGCGCGCTGGTCCCAGTGTGGCGCGCCCAGCCCCGTGAACGCCGGGACGACGTAGACGCCGTCGGTCGAATCGACGGAGCGGGCGAGCGTCGCCGTCTCCCGCGCGTCCTCGATGAGGCCCACGTCCGCGAGCCACTCGATGGCCGCGCCCGTGACGAAGACGGAGCCCTCCAGGGCGTACTGGACGGGGTCGCCGGAGCGCTGGAACGCGACGGTCGTGAGGAGTCCGTGGTCGGACTCGACGGCCTCCGCGCCCGTGTTGAGGAGCATGAACGACCCCGTGCCGTAGGTGTTCTTGGCGTCGCCGGCGGCGAAGCACGTCTGCCCGAAGAGCGCCGCCTGCTGGTCGCCGAGCGCGCCCGCGACCGGCACGCGAGCGCCGAGGAAGCCGTCGGGGTCCGTGTGCCCGTAGTAGTCGGCGTCCGAGGACGGCCGGACCTCGGGGAGCATCGCCCCGGGGACGCGGAGCTCCGCGAGGAGGTCGTCGTCCCACTCCCCGGCATGAATGTCGTAGAGCATCGTCCGAGAGGCGTTCGTGACGTCCGTCACGTGCGCGCCGGTGAGGTTGTAGACGAGCCAGGAGTCCATCGTCCCGAAGAGCACGTCGCCGTCCTCGGCGCGGTCGCGGACGTCCTCCGGGCGCGTCCGCTGGAGTTTGATGGGGTCGGCGTTGTCGAGCAGCCACTCGACTTTCGTCCCGGAGAAGTAGGAATCGGGTTCGAGCCCGGTCGTCGCCCGGATGTAGTCGTGCCAGCCGTCGGCGTCGAGTTCCTCGACGCGCTCCGTCGTCCGGCGGTCCTGCCAGACGACCGCGTCGTAGACCGGCTCGCCCGTGTGGGCGTCCCAGAGCACCGTCGTCTCCCGCTGGTTCGTCACGCCGATGGCGTCGAGCGCCGCCGCGTCGAGGTCGGCGCTCGCGAGCGCGTCCACCATCACGCGCTGCGTGTTCTCCCAGATCTCCACGGGGTCGTGCTCCACCCACCCCGGCTCCGGGTAGGACTGCTCATGTGTTTCGTACGCGCTCGCCACCACGCGGCCGTCGTGGTCGAAGACCATGAAGCGCGTTCCCGTCGTCCCCTGGTCGATGGCCCCGACGTACGCGCTCATCCCCGCACCCCACGCCGTCCGCAGTTCTCCGCGCGACCACTCATACGCCCTACTCCGGCCACCGCCGGCATAAAACCGCCCGCGCGACACCCGTTCCGGTGCCGTGTGCGATACACCTAAGGAACTCCTCTCCGTCCCCTGATTCGATGGAATCGCGGACCGCGGTCGTGGTCGTCGGCGGCGGGGCGACCGGCGTCGGCATCGCGCGCGACCTCGCGATGCGCGGCGTCGACGTCACGCTCGTCGAGCAGGGGAACCTCACGCACGGGACGACCGGGCGGATGCACGGCCTCCTCCACTCGGGCGCGCGCTACGCCGTCGCCGACCGAGCGAGCGCCGAGGAGTGCATCGCCGAGAACCGCGTGCTGAGAGAAATCGCCGCGCACTGCGTCGAAGAAACCGGCGGGCTCTTCGTCCAGCGACCGGGCGACTCGGACGACTACTTCGCGGAGAAGCTCGCCGGCTGTCGCGACTGCGGGATCCCGGCGGACGTGCTCACGGGCGAGGAGGCGCGCGCGATGGAGCCGGCGCTCGCCGACGACGTGCAGCGCGCCATCCGCGTCCCCGACGGCGCGGTGGACCCGTTCCGGCTCTGCGTGGCGAACGCCCTCGACGCGGAGGCCCACGGCGCGCGCATCGAGACGCACGCCGAAGTGACGGACGTTCTCGTCGAGGACGGCGGGGTGGTCGGCGTCGAAGTCGAACACACCTCCGGTCCGGGGTCGCGGACGCACGGAGCGACGGAAGAGGACGAGGTGATTCGCGCCGAGCACGTGGTGAACGCGACGGGCGCGTGGGCGGGCGAAATCGGCGCGATGGCGGGCGTCGACGTCGACGTCCGGCCGTCGAAGGGCTGTATGGTCGTGATGAACTGCCGGCAGGTCGACACCGTCATCAACCACTGCCGACCGAAGGGCGACGCCGACATCGTCGTCCCGCACGAGACGACGGCGATCCTCGGAACGACAGACGAGGAGGTCGACGACCCCGAGGACTACCCCGAGGAGCAGTGGGAGGTGGAGCGGATGATCGACGACCTCGCGCGCCTCGTCCCCGTGCTCGCCGACTCGCGGACCGTCCGCTCCTTCTGGGGCGTCCGGCCGCTCTACGAACCGCCGGGAACGGGGACGAGCGACTCGACGGACATCACGCGGGACTACTTCCGCCTCGACCACGCCGACCGCGACAACCTGGAGGGGATGACGACGATCGTCGGCGGGAAGTTCACGACGTATCGGCTGATGGCGGAGGAGATCACGGATCACGTCTGCGGGCTCCTCGGCGTGGACGCGCCCTGTGAGACCGCGGAGACCCCGCTCCCGGGGAGCGAGCGGCCGGGCGACCTCGACGCCGCGATGGCGCGCTACGGCCTCCGGTCGCCGGTCGCCCGCCGCTCCGCGCAGCGACTCGGCTCCCGGACCAGCGAGGTGCTCGACACCGCGGACCCGAACCCCGTGCTCTGCGGCTGTGAGTCCGTGACGCGCGCCGAAGTCCGGGACGCCATCGATCGGGCCGGAACCGACCTGAACGCCGTCCGCATCCGAACGCGGGCGTCGATGGGGAACTGCCAGGGCGGTTTCTGCGCCCATCGCCTCGCGAACGAACTCCACCCCGACTATGGTTCAGAGGCGGCGAGCGCGGCGCTCGACGACCTCTACGCGGAGCGCTGGAAGGGCCAGCGCCACGCGCTCTGGGGCGACCAGCTCTCACAGGCGATGCTCACGCACGCCCTCCACGCCGCGACGATGAACCGCGACGGGCGTCTGGAGGGCGTCGAGTTCGACGCGTTCGACGCCGGCCGCGAGACGGCGACCGACGCCGCGAGCGCGAGCGGGGTGGAGTAGCGTGGTGCGTGACGACGTCGTGGTTGTCGGCGGCGGGCTCGCCGGGATGACGGCCGCGCTCGCCGCCGCGCGCGACGGAGCGAGCGTCCGCCTCCTCTCCCACACGGAGAACACGCTCCGGCAGGCGTCCGGGCTGATCGACGTCCTCGGCTACACGCCGGACGGCGTCGGCCCGCTCCCCGACCCCTTCGACGCGCTCTCCGCCCTCCCGGACGCCCACCCATACACTGCCGTGGGCGAGGGTGGGGTTCGAGACGCGCTCGCGCTCTTCGACGACGTCACCGGCGCGACCTACGAGGGCGGGCACACGGCTCGGAACGCGCTCGTCCCGACGTTCGGCGGGCGCGTGAAACCGACCGCGCGATACCCGGCGAGCACCGCCGCCGGTCTCGCCTCGCGGGAGGCTGACGCGCTCCTCGTTGGCTTCGAGTCGCTCCCGGACTTCGACGCGCCGCTCGCGGCCGACCGCCTCGCCGCCGCCGGCGTCCCCTTCGACGCCCGCGGCGTCACCGTCTCCTTCCCCGGCGACCTGCGAGCCGACGCCGCCGTCACGCGCTACGCGCGCGCCCTCGACGCCGACGAGGAGACCGACGACGCGCCCGCTCGCGCCGCCCTCGCCACCGCGGTCGCCGCGCACCTCGACGGCGAATCCCGCGTCGGCTTCCCCGCCATCCTCGGCGACGAGCACGCCGCCGACGTCCGCGCCACCCTCGAAGGCGTCCTCGCCGTCGACGTCTTCGAGATTCCCACCGCCCCGCCGAGCCTTCCCGGTCTCCGTCTGGAAGACACCTTCCACGACGCCCTCCGCGACGCCGGCGTCACCATCGAAACCGGGAACCCCGTCGTCGGCTTCGACGCCACCGACGACCGACTCACCGCGGTGCACGTGGACCACCTCGGCACGGAGCGCGCGTACGGCGCGGACGCCGTCGTCCTCGCGACCGGCGGCCTCATCGGGAAGGGCGTCGAGACGGACCGAGCGGGCGTGCGCGAACCCATCTTCGACTGCCACGTCCCCGCGCCCGACGACCGCTACGACTGGTTCCGCGACGACGCCTTCGGCGACCACCCCTTCGCCCGCTTCGGCGTCCGCACCGACGACGCCCTCCGCCCGCTCGACGAGACGGGAACAGTCGAGTTCGAGAACCTCTACGCCGCCGGCAGCGTGCTCGGCGGCTACGACTTCGCCGCCGAGAAATCCGGCAGCGGCGTCTCCCTCGCAACGGGCTACGCCGCCGGCCGGGGAGCCGCCAATGAGTGACGCAACCCCACCATCCGACTCGGTATCGCGCGCCGACGACCCCGCCGACGCGGACCTCCGCCCCGGCACGGACGACTGCTACAAATGCACGTCCTGCGATGCGTCGTGTCCGGTCGCGGAAGTCGACGACGACTTCCCCGGGCCGAAGTTCCAGGGGCCCGAGCAGTGGCGGCTGCAACGACAGGAGGACGCGGACATCGACCCCTCTATCTCGAAATGCTCGAACTGCATGCGGTGCGACTCCGCGTGCCCGTCGGGCGTGTCGCTCTCCCAGATGCACAACACGGCGCGCGCGAAGTACGTCGACGAATCTATGTCGAAGTGGAGTCTGGAGTACTGGCGGAACCGTGCGCTCGCGAACTACGGTCGCCTCGCCCCCGTCGCCTCCGCGATGCCGCGCCTCGCGAACGCCGCCGCCAACAACACCGTCCTCCGAGCGCTCGGCGAGAAACTCTTCGGCGTCACCGCCGAGCGCGAGCTCCCCGACTTCGCCCACGAGACCTTCCGCGAGTGGTGGGGGAAGCGGGGCGGGAACCGCGTGGAGAGCGAGGAGAAGCGCGTCGCGTACTTCCACGGGTGTTACGCGAACTACAACACGCCCGAGGTGGCGAAGGCGTTCGTCCGCGTCTTCGAGGCGTTCGGCTACGAGGTCGCGGTCCCCGAGCAGCGCTGTTCGGGGACGCCGATTTTCGCGAACGGGATGATGGACGACGCGGAGCGCGCCGCCGAACACAACGTTCGAACGCTCCGCGACCTCGTCGACGACGGCTACGACGTCGTCACGTCGTGTACGTCGTGCTCGATGTCGCTGCGACAGGAGTACCCCGAGCTCTTCGACTACGCCGGCACGGAGACCGTCGCCGCGAGCACCTCGGAGGCGCTCGAATACCTCCGCTTCGAAGCCGACCTCGACCGCCGGCTCGCCGACGCCGACGTCGACGAGTCCCTCGCCGCGGACCTTGAAGCGGAGTTCGGCGACCTCGCCTACCACGCGCCCTGC
Organism: Halocalculus aciditolerans; assembly: GCF_014647475.1. Taxonomy (NCBI): domain Archaea; kingdom Methanobacteriati; phylum Methanobacteriota; class Halobacteria; order Halobacteriales; family Halobacteriaceae; genus Halocalculus; species Halocalculus aciditolerans. The sequence goes on from NZ_BMPG01000003.1 coordinate 355,754, forward strand.
CACGCGAGAAACCAGGGGCTCGCCGGCCAGTCGGTCGAACTCCTCTCGACGCTCGACGGCGTCGACCCCCACGACGTCGGCGACTCCTGCTCCGGCATCTCCGGGACGTACGGCTGGAAGGCCGAGAACTACGAGACGAGCATGGAGATCGGCGCGGAGATGTTCGACCACATGGAACGCGTCGAGGGGGAGACGGGCATGACGGAGTGTCCGACCTGCGCGATGCAGATGGAACACGGCACCGGCTACGACGTCAAACACCCGCTCGAAGTCCTCGAAGCCGTCTTCGCCCCCGACGCCGCCTAACCGGGACTTCACAGCGAAGACTCCTCCTCCGAACAGACAGGCTCTACCTGACCGCCTGCACGAAACGCCACGAGTATTGCTGCAGTAGTGCAATATTCTTCACGAGTAAGTTTCCGAGGGATGGATTCGAAAATATTGGGGGTGGCCCGTAAATGCTGCTCATTAGACGTCTTACGCGGAAATCTCTCCGTGAACGCTGAGACGGTTACTGAATCAGCGTCGAACGGACTCGTCCGAGAAGAACCGCTATTAGAAGAACCCATCTACCAGGTACTGGAGCTATGACGCTCGTATATGGCACACACTCTGAACGAAGCCTGATGGTATGTGTGGCTCTGGTCAAACGTCAGGTCGTGGAAAACCCGAGCAATTTTGTCCATAGAGTGCAAGATTACTGCTTGGTAGTGCTCTGGACGCCTCTGTCCGCGTCCAGAGAGTTTACGAAAGTACTGATGTAAACCGCACGGGCGTCGTCGACGTCTCACCGACCGGAGTCCGAGTATACGCAACAATCTATATGGGGTTGTGGGGAGACGTGGGGAGTATGAGCGAGAGAGCGGGACCGACGGACCACGTATCGACGGTCGACACGGCGTTCGATATACTCGAACTGCTTCGGGAGATGAACGGGGCGACGCTGCGCGAACTCACTGACGAGGTCGACCTCGTTCGGAGCACCGTGCACCGACACCTCACCACGCTCCACGACCGCGGCTACGTGACCCGCAGCGACGGCGAGTACTCCCTCAGCCTCCGCTTCCTCGACGTCGGCCAGTGGACGCAGTCGCGCAAGGAGACGTACGTGCTCGCGAAGTCGAAAGTCGAAGAGCTCGCAGAGCGGACGAGCGAGCGCGCGCAGTTCGTCGTCGAGGAGAACGGCCGCGCGGTCTACGTCCACATGGAGGCCGGCGAGCACGCGGTGAAGACGAACATGCACGTCGGGAAGCACACGCCCGTCCACGCGAGCGCCGGCGGCCTCGCCATCCTCTCCCAGCTCGACCGGGAGCGCGTGGAGGAGATCATCGCGTCCCGCGGGCTCGAACGACTCACCCCACACACCTACACCGACCCCGACGACCTGTTCGACGCGCTCGAATCGATTCGCGAGCGCGGGTTCAGCATCAACGACCAGGGCCACATCGAGGGGCTCCGCGCCGTCGGCGTCCCCGTCAGCGGCCCCGACGGGAGCGTGGTCGGCGCGCTGAGCGTGTCCGGCCCGACGAACCGTATCCGCGGCGACCGGCTCGAAAACGACCTCCCGGACCTCCTCCTGGGCTCTTCGAACGAACTCGAACTCAACTCCGCCTACCGATAGCGTCCCGCATACTCGGACAGCTCTCCGGTCGAACGCTCTCGCTCCCGCCCGCTCCGCGACCGCGTCCGCGCACGTTCGTTTACCATCCGGTCAACACATGACAATCATTATGGTCCTGTTCGACGAACCAACGCGGTAGTGTCCACTGGAGACGACCGCATACTCGACGGTGTAACGGTTCTCGACCTCTCGACGTTCGTCACCGGCGGGTTCTGCTCCGCGATGCTCGCCAATCAGGGCGCGGACGTCGTCAAGGTCGAACGGCCCGGCGTCGGCGACGACAACCGCCACTCCGGCCCGCCGTTCATCCGGGGCGAGTCGCCCTACTTCTGGACGGTGAACTACGGGAAGCAGAGCCTCGAACTCGACTTGAAGAACCCGGCGGGGCGCGACGCCCTCTACGACCTCGTCGAGGAGACGGACGTCTTCATCCAGAACTACCGGCCGGGGACGGCCGACCGCCTCGACGTCGACTACGACTCCATCCGCGAGCACAACGAGGACATCGTCTACCTCGCCATCTCGGCGTTCGGGCAGACGGGGCCCTGGCGGGAGCGACCGGGATACGACCTCCTCATCCAGGGGATGAGCGGCATCATGGACGTGACCGGGGAGCGGGACGGCCGCCCGGTGAAGGTCGGCCTCCCGATGACCGACCTCATCACGGCGATGTGGGGGTCGTTCGGCGCGGTGAGCGCGCTCTACCGCCGCGAGCTGACCGGAGCGGGCGAGTACATCGACCTCGGGATGCTCGAATCCGCGCTGCCCTGGCTGACGAAGCAAGCCGGGAAGGTGTTCGCCGGCGAGGAGACGCAGCGGATGGGGACGAAAGACCCCGTGCTCGCGCCGTACCAGACGTTCGAGACGGCGGACAGCTACATCAACGTCGCCTGTCTGAACCAGAAGCTCTGGCGCGGTCTCTGTGAGGGCGTCGACCGCCCGGACCTCCTCGAAGACGAGCGCTTCGAGACGAACGCGGACCGCGTCGAACACATGGACGAACTCGAAGCGGAGCTCGAAGCCACACTCCGCGAGCGGACGACGGAGGAGTGGCTCGACGTGCTCGTCGAGGACGTCGGAATCCCCGCCGGGCCGGTGTTCGACGTGGCGGACGCGCTCGACAACCCGCAGGTCGAAGCGCGCGACGCCGTGACGGAAATCGAACACCCCGAGCTCGGCACGATACCGGTCATCGAGCACCCGCTGAAGTTCGAGAACGCGGACAGCGGGTTCGAGTCGCCGCCGCCCCTGCTCGGCGAGCACAACCGCGAGGTGTTCCGGGAGCACGGGTTCAGCGAGGAGGAGATCGACGACCTGGACGCCGCGGGCATCTTCGGCGGAGAATGACCGACGCGTACGTCGCGGGCGTCGGGATGCCGGCGTTCGAGAGCGAGGCGGCGGCGTCGACGCTGGAACTCGCCGTCGACGCGGCCGAGCGAGCGACAGCGGACGCCGGCGTCGCCCTCGGCGACGTCGACTCTGTCCACCTCGCGAACGTCCTCACGGAGGCGGTCGGGTCGCAGAGCGGCCTCGCGAACGCGTTCGTCTCCGCGGCGGGCGTCGAGGGCGTGCGCGCGGACCGTCTCGAGAACACGAGCGCGAGCGGGGCGAGCGCCGCTCACCGGGGCGTCGAAGCCGTCGAGAGCGGCCGGTCGAACGTCGCCTTAGTGCTCGGCGTCGAGAAGATGTCGGCCGCCGACACGGCGACCGTCACCGACGCCATCAGCACGCTCACGCACGACCGCGAGTACGCGCAGGGCGTGACGCTCCCGTCGTTCGGCGGGCTGGCCGCCGGCGCGTACCTCGACCGCTACGACGTCCCCCGGGAGGCCCTCGCGGACGTCGCCGTCAAGAACCACCGGAACGGCGCGGACAACCCCGTCGCCCAGTTCCGGAAGGAGATAACCGTCGCCGACGCGCTCGACTCGCCGCCGGTCGCGTCCCCGCTCCGGCTCTACGACTGCTGTCCGATGACGGACGGTGCGGCCGCGCTCGTCGTCGCCGCCGACGGCGACGTGCGCGTTAGTGGGATCGGGAGCGCGACGGGAACGCACGCCGTCGCCGACCGCCCGGACCCGCTCGAAATCGAGAGCGTCCGCGCCGCGAGCGACCGCGTCTTCGACGACGCCGGCCTGTCGCGGGACGACGTCGACGCCGCCTGCATCCACGACGCGTTCACGGTTCTCGAGTGGCTGGAACTCGAAGAAGCCGGCTTCTACGAGGCGGGCGCGGCGTGGGAGGCGACGGTCGACGGGGAGACCGCGCGCGACGGCGACTTCCCCGTGAACCCCGGCGGCGGACTGAAGGCCCGCGGCCACCCCCTCGGCGCGACCGGCATCTCACAGCTCGTCGAACTCACCTGGCAGCTCCGCGGCGACCTCGACGGCGAACGCCAGGTCGACGGCGCGGACACGGGGTTCGCCGTCAACGTCGCCGGGTTCGGGAACAACAGCGTCGCCACGATACTGGAAGCCGCGCCATGACCGACGGCGACCGGTCACTCCGTGCGGACGAGGCGTTCCGGTGTCTCGACTGCGACCGCCGCTGGTACTACGCGCGGGCGCGGTGTCCCGACTGCGCCGGCCGCGAGTTCGGGACGTACGCGCTCGACGAGGGGGTCGTGGTGGCGCGGACGACCGTCCACACGACGCCGCCGGACGTCCGAAGCCCGAACGCGCTCGGGTTCGTCCGGTTCGACGACGGCGTGCAGGTCGTCGCCCAGCTCTCCGACGACGCCGTCGGCGTCGGCGATACCGTCGCGTTCGCGGGGTCGACGCCGCTACGAGACGGCGACGCACCGCAGCCGCGGCTGGTCGCCGTCACCGAATAATCGCCGTGTTGTGCCGCTTTGCCGGTGTTCGTGTCCCGCCGCCCGTCGCTCTTTACCAACGGGTAAATTTTTAACCTCGTGGTCAAATGGTTCTGGTGGTCATGCCACGAACAATCATCCAGAATGGGACCGTTATCTCGCTCGACCCCGAGATCGGCGACCTCGAAGACGCCGACGTCCTCATCGAGGACGGCGAGATACTCGACGTCGGTCACGACCTCGACGCGAGCGGCGCGGAGGTCGTCGACGCGGAGAACCACATCGTCCTCCCGGGCTTCGTCGACTCGCACGTTCACATGGCGCAGACTCAGGTGCGTGGAATCGCCGGGGACTGGTCGCTCATGGGCGAGTACTTCGACCACATGCTCGGCAACATCACCGGGCTCTACCAGCCCGAGGACATGTACCTCGGCGGGCTCTTCGGCGCGCTGGAGAAACTCCACACGGGGACGACCACGGCGCTCGACTGGTCGTACCCGAACTCGCTCGAACACGCCGAGCGCGCCGTCGACGCGCTCCAGGACGCCGGCCTCCGCGCCGTCTACACCTACGGCCCGCCGGGCGACGACGCGGCGAAATGGTGGTACGAGAGCGACGTCGGCCTCCCCGAAGGCCTCATCCGCGACGTCTACGAGGGACAGATCGAGGGCGACGACCTGCTCAGCCTCGGTCTCGGCCTCCGCGGCCCGGACTTCTGCACGGACGAGACCGCGCGCGCCGACCTCGAACTGGCGCGCGACCTCGACGCCATCGCGAGCATCCACATGGGCGCGGCGCTCTGGACCTCCTCGACCTACAACGAGGAGTACCAGGGCTTCGGCGCGATATCCGACATGCTCGGCCCGGACGTGAACATCGCCCACGCGAACAACTTCTCACAGGAGGACATCCAGCACGCCGTCGACGAGGGCGTCTCCTTCTCCGCGACCCCCGAAGTCGAGATGCAGATGGGCCACGGCGTCCCCGTCACCGGGAAAGTGCTGGAGGCCGGCGGGCGCGTCGCCTGGGGCGTCGACGTCTGCTCGAACATCAGCAGCGACATGGGCAGCCAGATGCGGTTCGGCATGCAGACCCAGCGGATGCTGGACAACGAGAAGACCATGGAGGGCGGCGAGGAGGTCACTTCGCTCGACATCACGTGCCGCGACACGCTCAAGTCCGCGACCATCGAGGGCGCACGGGCGCTCGGGATGGCGGACGAGATCGGGACGCTCACGCCCGGGAAGCGCGCGGACGTCACGATGATTCGCACGGACGACTTCATGACCGCTCCCTCGCACGACCCCATCGAGACCATCGTCTTCCAGGCCGACGCCTCGCACATCGACCACGTGCTCGTCGACGGCGAGTTCGAGAAACGCGACGGCGAACTCCTGAACCCCCTCGTCGAGGACGAGTTCGACCGGTTCGTCGAATCCGGCGAACGCCTCGTCGAGGAGTCCGGTATCGACCGCTAACGACACTCAACACAGATGAAACTCGGACAATACACGACGGCGGACAGCGAAGGCGTATGGTGCGGCGTACGACGGGACGACGCGGTCATCGACCTCCCCGAGGCGGGCGAGGCGGCCGGCGTCGACATCCCCCGCCGAACGACGGACCTGCTCGCGAACTGGGAGTGGGAGCGGAAAGTCGACCTCGCGGTCGAATACGCGGCGGAGACGGGGGTCGGCGTCCGCGACGCGGACAGCGTCGAGCGCGCCGCGCCCGTCACCGACCCGGAGAAGGTCGTCTGCGTCGGCCTCAACTACCGCGATCACGCCGAAGAGGGCGGGAATCCGATTCCGGACACGCCCGTGCTCTTCTCGAAGTTCCCGACCGCGGTGACCGGCCCGGACAGCGCGGTCGAGTGGGACCCCGACCTGACGGAGAAGGTCGACTACGAGGCGGAACTCGTCGCCGTCATCGGCGAGGAAGCGCGCGAGGTGAGCCCCGAGGACGCGATGGACCACGTCGCCGGGTTCCTCGTCGGGAACGACGTCTCCGCGCGCGACCTCCAGCACGGCGACGGCCAGTGGGTGCGCGGGAAGAGCCTCGACACCTTCGCGCCCGTCGGCCCCGAACTCGTCACGACCGACGAGGTCGACGACCCGCACGCGCTCGACATCTGGGCCGAAGTCAACGGCGAGCGACTCCAGGACTCCAACACGGACCAGCTCATCTTCGGCGTCGACGAACTCGTCTCCTTCTGCAGTCAGGCGTTCACGCTCACGCCCGGTGACCTGCTCTTCACCGGCACGCCGCCCGGCGTCGGCGTCTACCGCGAACCGCCCGTCCTCCTCGAAGACGGCGACACAGTCACAATCGGCGTCGACGGGGTCGGCGAGCTGACGAACGAGTTCGCCTACCGCTAACCGGCGAGCGGCTTCCCAAGCCCTCGAACCTCCGGCTCTATCCGCTCAGGCGTCGAACCCGAAGACGTCCCGCGGGTTCTCGAAGACGACCGTGCGGATGTCGTCGACGCTGACGCCGAGCCGGTAGAGTTCGAGCATCGCGCGCTTCACCGCGAGCGGGTCGGTTCGGAGGACGTTCGCGCAGTCCGTGTCGATCATGATCCGCTCGGGGCCGTACGTCTCGACGGCGTCGGCGACGTCTTCGGGCGTGACGCCGACGAGCCAGGAGTGCCCGATAGTATAACTGAGGTAGCAGTCGGTCTCCTCCATGAGGTAGTCGGTGTTGTTCGGGTCCGCGTGGGAGGCGACGACGCGCTCCTCGGGGAGGCCGGCGTCCCGCGCCGCCTGCACGTCGACTTTCACCGCGTCCAGCGCCGGGTTCTCCCCCTCCATGACGGGCTCTTGGGCGAGGCTCCCGTTCTTCTCGTAGCCGGGCGTGCCGAGCTCCGGCCGGTAGTCCGGGAGGGCCTCGTTCGTGGTGTTCGGCGTGTGGAGGAGGACGGGGAGGTCGTGGTCGGCGGCGACCGCCATCTGGCCTTCGACGACGGCGCGCTGCTCGTCGAGGCTCCAGGCCTCGACCTGCTGGCCGGGCGTGACGCCGGTCTCCCCGATGGCGACGACCTCGTCGAGTGCGGCGTACTCGGTCATCGCGTCGAGGAGGTCGTCGGGGTTCGTGATACGGACGCCGGTGTGGATGCCGAGGCCGAGTTTCGCCTCGAAGAAGTGGTTGCGCTCGATGGCCGCGCGTCGGTTGATGGCGTCGTCCCAGAGGAAGCGGACGTCGTCGGCCTCCACGGGCTTGTACGGCGTCCAGTGGTAGCCGGACGCGACCATGAGCATCGACCGACAGCCGGTGAGCGCGTACTGCTCCCGGTCCGACCACGAGAGCGTGTGCGCGTGATTGTGCGGGTCGACCCACGGGAGGTTGAGGAGTTCGGTCGGGTAGTCGACGTCGTCGTCGAGGTACGTCGCGTCGGTCGGCCGGCGCGTCGGATACGAATCCATCTGTCACTGCGACCTATCCGCCCCGCCCACTTAGCGTTTTACAGCGTGGTAAACACTTATGGAGGACGACGGGTACGTTCCCTGTATGCCACTGTTGATCGGGACAGACGACGGTCTCTTCCGCGTGAACGACATCCCGTTCGAGCGCGGCGACGCCGAGCGGGTGCTCGACTGCGGCGTCGTCACCGGCGTCGAAACCTACGACCACACGGACGGCGTCTACGTCGCCTCCGAGACCGGCGCGTTCTACTCGCCCGACGGCGTCGAGTGGACGGACCTCGGCGTCCCGCTCGGCGACCGCTTCTGGCACGCCGGTCAGAGCGAAGTCTGGTCGGTCCTCGCCGCCACCGACGGCGTCCTCTACGCCGGCACGAACGACCCCTACGTCTACCGCTCCGTCGACCACGGCGACACGTGGACGGAGCTCAAGGGCTTTCGCGACCTCCCCTCCCGCGGCCACTGGGAGTCCCCCATCGACCCGCACTACGCCCGCCTCCGCACGCTCGAACACGTCCCGGGACGCCCCGAACGGCTCGTCGCCGGCGTCGAAGCCGGCGGCGTCCACCTCAGCGACGACGGCGGCCAGACCTGGCGAGACCGCCGCGACACCATCGTCGACGACGTCCACCAAGTCCTCCCCATCTCCGAGGACGTCTGGCTCGCCGCGACCGGCTACCTCGACCACAACCTGGAGAACCTCGGCCTCGGCCACGCCGTCGGCGAAGGCGGTCTCTGGCGCACGACCGACGCCGGCGACTCGTGGAACCGCGTCGACGCCGGGAACGACTTCTCCTACATCCGGTGCGTCTTCGTCCACGACGGCACCGTCTTCTTCGGCGGCGGCGAGGAAGCCCCGCCAGCGTGGGTGAACGACAGCCACGACGCCGCGCTCTTCGAATCCACGAACTTCGGCCGGGACTTCGACCGCGTCACCTACCCCGGCGAGCCCCACGAGGTCGTGGAGACGTGGACCGTCCACGACGGCGACGTCGTCTGCGGCTCCGGCCTCTTCGACGTCCCCGACCCCCGAGACGACGTCGAAGGCCGCCTCATGCGCCGCACCGACGACGGCGCATACGAGACCGTCGGTCGCCTCGCCGCGAACGTCAGCCGCATCGCCTCCATCGACTGACCCCTCATTCACGATGACACACTCCAACGCTCCCGGCCGGAAGCCGTCGTTCCTCGGTCGCCTCCTCTACAGCGGCGTCCTCGCCTACATGGCCATCGACGGGTTCCGCCACAACGACCACCGCGTCGACGTCGCCCGACAGAAAGACGTCCCGCTCCCCGACCTCCTCGTCCCCGCCGCCACCGGCATGCTCCTCGTCGCCAACATCGGCATCCTCTGCTGGCGCTACCCCCGCGCCGCCGCCGGCGCGCTCGCCGTCTTCTTCCTCACCACCACTCCCGCCATCCACGACTTCTGGAACATCGACGACGACGCCGACCGGCAGGCCAACAAGACCAACTTCCTCAAGAACGGCGCGCTCCTCGGCGGCGCGCTCCTCCTCCTCGCCGACGCCTCGCGAGACGCCGCCGACGAACACGACCAACCGACCGACTAGCACCGCCCTCCAGACGAACCACTGCACCGTTCAGTCACACTCCTGACGGAAATCCAGTCAGGGGAAATATATTTACTAACGCACGGACAGAGGCGTCGACAGCACAGAGCCGTCACGTCCACCGTACCGGAAGAGTGCATAGATGACGCAATATCGGACGGCGGCGGCTTCGTCCGATAATCGGAGCCGAAGGCGCACTCCGGGCCGTTTCAGCGCGTTTAAGTCGACATCTGAACGACGAGTGGTACGGGATGATGAGAGCGCGGCAGTGAGGGAGAAACCGAGGATTTCGTCCTTGTGATCCCGTCGAGCGCCGCGGTAATGGTACACGCCCTGAACGAAAGGGTCTTGTTAAGTAAGAGCAATGTTTCGAGTCCTCTTCTGCCGTCTCTCCCCGCTATCCGACACTACGCGGTTCGACGTTGGATGACTCGTGGCAGGCTGAATCGGTATTTCTACCCGCTTTCTCTAGGTGTCTCCTTCCGACTGACCGACATGGGGATGAGCCGAGGGCGGTTCGCTGGTCGCCGCCGGCGTCGCCGACGCTTCCGCGGGACCGCCGAACGCACCGATTCTCGGGGGTGGGGGCGTGACGCATTACGGCACGGCGCGGTGCCCCACATCGGTGATCTCCCTGTTTCGCGCGGCGACGACTCCCTGTATCGCGCTATGGGTCGGACGTGGAACCGCCTGCCGGGGACGATGGGCCGCGAGCAGCTCCGGCGCGCCTGCGAGAACTCGTCGTTCTCCCGAGCGACCGGAGGGTCGTCGTCGCGCGGGCCGTTCGGCACGCTCGAACGAAGTGTCGCGACGCGGTAGTGGTGTTACAGCCATATCCCTGTAAACTGACGCGCGGGCGAGGCGGGTTGGGAGAGGCGAACGTTCTTGTGAGGCGCGGGTGAGTGTCGGATATGGAACGACCGTTCGAAGGGGCGTCGCCGACCGTGGCGGAGTCCGCGTTCGTGTCGGCGCAGAGCGCGCTCATCGGGGACGTTACCGTGGGAGAGTCGGCGAGTATCTGGCCGTTCGTCTGCTGTCGCGGGGACGACGGCGCGGTCGTCGTCGGCGACGAGACGAACGTCCAGGAGTTCACAATGCTGCACGGCGCGGGGCTCGGGGACGGCGTCACCGTCGGGCACGGCGCGGTGGTGGATTACGCGAGCGTCGGTGACGACACGCTCGTCGGGATGCAGAGCGCGGTGTTGAAGGGCGCGACGGTGGGAGAGAACTGCGTCGTCGCCGCGAACGCCGTCGTCCTCCAGGACCAGACGGTCCCGGATGGGCACCTCGCGTACGGGACGCCGGCGGAGACGAAGCCGCTCACTGAGGACCAGCTAGAGCAGATTTCGGCGACGCGCGACCACTACGTCGAACTCGCGACGCGCCACCGAGACGCCGTCGCGGCGGACTCCGAGTAGGGAATCCCGTCACCCGCATCCGTTCGCGAACGTCAAACGAATGGTTGGTTCCGCGGGGTCGGCTTCTCGGCGGTCCTCTCGACCCGATGATTGGCGGGCGTCTCGGCGAATCGCTCGCGCTGCCAGTCTTCGGGAGGTCGCTCGTTCGGGAGGGCCAAACACTTATGGTGGGCGAGGGACAGAGTCGCGTATGCCCGAATCGGACGCACCACGAACCATCGAGTCGGTCGAGAACGCGCTGGGGGTCCTCGACGAACTCGAAGCGCGCGAGACCGTCGGCGTCTCCGAGCTCGCAGAGGCACTCGACCGCTCGAAGGGGACCGTGCACACGCATCTCGCGACGCTCGCGAAACACGGCTACGTCGTGAACGACGACGGCCGCTACCGCCTCAGCCTCCGCTACCTCGGCCTCGCGGAAGCCGCGAAATCCCACGTCGGGAGCTACGACGCCGTGACGCGCGAACTCGACGACCTCGCGGCGACGCACGGCGAGCGCGCGCAGTTCGCCGTCGAAGAAGGCGGGAAAGCCGTCTACGTCTACCGAGCCACGGGGAGCGACGCCGTCAACCCCTCGGCCGACATCGGCCGCTACGAGCACCTCCACTCCATCGGCCTCGGCAAAGCCATCCTCTCTGTTCTCCCCGAAGCACGCGTCGACGCTATCGTCGCCGAACACGGCCTCCCCGAGCGGACTGCCGAGACCGTCACCTCCCGCGAGGCGCTCGCCGAGGAACTCGACCGCGTGCGCGAGCGAGGGTACGCCGTCGACGACGAAGAGCGCGTGCACGGCATCCGCTGCGTCGCGATGCCGCTCGTCACGGGGGAGTCGGAGCCGGTCGGCGCGATGAGCGTCTCCGGGCCCGCGAGCCGGATGACCGACGACCGCATCCAGTCCGAGATACTCCCCGACCTCCGGCAGGCCGTCAACGTCGTGGAAGTCAACGCCGAACTCGGCTAGCCGTTCGCGACCGTCAAACAGCCGGGCGGCCGATTCGAGACCGCAGAGTGGCGGAACGTATTTCAACTCGCCCTCCCGACGGTGGTCGTAATGCGCGTGAACGAAGCAGTCGTCGACCGGTTAGTCGGCAACGACATCGACACGGTGTTCGGCATCCCGGGGAAGCAGTCGCTCCCGCTGAACGAAGCCATCGGCTCGCGAGCGGACATCGACTTCGTCGTCGCCCGCCACGAGACCGCGGTGAGCCACCAGGCGTGGGCGTACGCCGAAACCGGGGGCGGGATGGCGGCGACCGTCGTCATCCCCGGCCCCGGCGACATGAACGCGATGAACGGCCTGAAGAACGCGCTCAACGACTGCACGCCGCTCCTCCACGTCGCCATCGAGACGGACCCCGACCTCCGCGGCGGCGACGGCATCCACGAGACGCCGCCCGACACCTACGACAACGTCGTGAAGGAGAACATCGTCGTGCAGAACCCCGAATCGACGCTCGCGGAGCTCGACCGCGCCGTCGACATCGCACAGACCGCGCCGAACGGTCCCGTCAGGCTCGGCATCCCGAAGAACTTCCTCAAGATGGACGTCCCGCTCGCCGAACGCGGCGACGCGCCCGAGCGCCCCGTGCTCGAACCCGACGCCGCGTCCGTCGACGCCGCCGTCGGCGCGCTCGCTGACGCCGCCGACCCCGTCATCCTCGCGGGCGGCGGCGTGCGGAGCGCGAACGCCAGCGACGCGCTGCTCGCCGTCGCCGAACGCCTCGACGCTCCCGTCGTCACGACCTACAAGGGAAAAGGCGTGATTCCGGGCGACCACGAGCTCTACGCGGGCACGCTCTCCGGGAGCGCCAGCCCCGACCTCCTCGCCCTCCTCGCGGACGCCGACGCCCTCCTCGGCGTCGCCACGGACTTCGACGCCGTCGCCACCCGCGGACACTCGGTCGACCTCCCCGACGCCCTCGTCCACGTCACTCTCGACGAAGGCGACCTCGGACAGGCCTACGAACCCACGGTGGGCATCGTCGCCGACGCCGACCGCACGCTGCGCGCCCTCGACGACGGCCTCGCCGCCGTCACGCTCGCTTCCGCCGGTGGCCGCGAGCGCGCACAGGCCGCCCGCGACGCCTTCGCCGAGCAAGTATCGGACCTCCGCGCGCAGACCGACCCGATGACGTCCGTCGCCGCGCTCGCCACCGTCCGCGACGCCCTCCCCCGCGAGACCGTCGTCTCCGTCGACGCCGGCGGCTTCCGCGTCTGGGCGCTCAACACCTTCGACGCCTACGGCCCGCGCTCCTACGTCAACCCGGGCTCTTGGGCCACCATGGGCACGGGCGTCCCCGGCGCGATCGGCGCGGCGCTCGCCAACCCCGACGACCCCGTCGTCGCCCTCACCGGCGACGGCGGCCTCATGATGTGCGTCCACGAACTCCACACCGCCGTCAGCGAGGACATCCCCATCACCGTCGTCGTCTTCAACAACGACGACTACGCCATCATCAGCGAGGAAGCCGGCCGCAGCTACGACCTCTCTCCCGGCGAATACTCCTGGCAGGACACCCACCTCGACTTTACCACCATCGCCGCCGGCATGGGCATGACCGCCGTCCGCGCGACGAGCCCGGACGAACTCGAAGACGCACTCGACACCGGCCTCGCCGCCGACGAACCCGTGCTCATCGAGGTCCCCACCGACCCCGAGGAGCCGCAGGCGGGCGAGTATATGGGTAACGTGGGTCGGAGCGAGGACGCGTAGCGTCCGAGCGAGACCCACGAAAACGCGAGCGGGGACGAAGGACCCGCGAGCAGAACGTTGCTCTCAGTCGCTAGCGCTCCCTCCGAGCAACGACAATCCGAACGGGGAGCGGGCGGCCCCGCGGGCCGCCGAACGAGCGAACGGTGGAACCGTGAGCGAACGCGACCCGTGAGGAACGTTTCCCGGAGCGACTGAGCGATAGCGACCGAGCTACGAGATTGCGAGTGGGTCGATGGTGAACGGTCGTTCGGTGTAGGTGTATTTGGGTGGCGAGGGCGGCCGGCGACCGAACCGTTAAGGCGGCGGCTTTCGGATGTGGGTGTGATGGCGTACGAGAACTACATCGACGGTGAGTGGGTCGCGGCGGAATCGGGCGAGACGGCGACGGTGCGGAATCCGGCGGACCTCGACGACGTCGTGGGGGAGTTCCCGGCGTCGGGTGAGGCGGACGTGGACGCGGCGGTCGCGGCGGCGTCGGCGGCGCAGTCCGAGTGGGCGGCGACGCCCGCGCCGGAGCGAGGGGCGTTGTTGCGGGAGCTCGCGGACGAACTGGAGGCGCGCGAGGACGAGTTGGCGGAGACGCTGACGCGCGAGGAGGGGAAGGTGCTCGGGGAGGCGGCGGGCGAGGTCGGGCACGCGATCGACAGTCTCCGGTACTACTCGGAGGCGATTCGGGACTTCGGCGGGGACGTGAAGAACGCGAGCGCGCGGGATAAGCGGCTGTTCACGCGGCGCGAGCCGGTGGGGGTGGTGGGGCTCATCGCGGCGTGGAACTACCCGATCGCGATTCCGGTGTGGAAGCTCGGGCCGGCGCTGGCCGCGGGGAATGCTGCCGTTTTCAAGCCGGCGAGCGCGACGCCGAACGTGATGCGGAAGGTCTTCGAGTGCATCGACGCGGTCGGGTTCCCGGACGGCGTGGCGAACTACGTCGTCGGGTCGGGGAGCGAGGTCGGGAGCGCGCTGACGAGCCACCCGGGCGTGAACGCGGTGTCGTTCACGGGGAGCACGGCGACGGGCCGCCGGGTCTACGAGTCGGCGTGCGAGGACCAGAAGCGCGTGCAGACGGAGATGGGCGGGAAGAATCCGACCATCGTCTCGGATTCGGCGGACCTCGAGGACGCGCTCGACATCGTCCAAGGAGGTGCGTTCGGCGTGACCGGGCAGGCCTGTACGGCGACGTCGCGCGCCATCGTCTACGAGGACGTCTACGACGAGTTCCTGGAGGGTATCGTGGCGCGCACGGAGTCAATCGAAGTCGGTCCCGGGCTGAAGGGCGGTGAGATGGGGCCGCAGGCGAACGAGAGCGAGCTCGAAGGGACGCTCGACTACGTCGACGTCGCGAAGGAGGACGGCGCGACGCTGGAGACGGGCGGCGGCCGCCCGGAGGCCGAAACGGACGGGTACTTCGTCGAGCCGACCGTGTTCTCCGACGTCGACCCCGAGATGCGTATCGCGCAAGAAGAGGTGTTCGGGCCGCTCCTCGCCGTCATCCCCGTGTCCGGGTTCGAGGAAGCGGTCGAGGTGGCGAACGGCGTGGATTACGGGCTCGCGGCGAGCATCGTGACGCAGGACCACTCGGAGGCGAACCGCTTCGTCGACGAGTCCGAGTCCGGCCTCGTGAAAATCAACGAGGGGACGACCGGGACCGAAGTCAACGTCCCCTTCGGCGGCATCAAGGACTCCTCCAGCAACACCTTCCGCGAGCAGGGCGACGCCGGCCTCCGGTTCTACACGCGCCTGAAGACCGTCTACGACAGCTACTAACCGGGCGTTTCGGGCGGCGACGCGATAGCTGTCGTGGCCAAACCCGCAGTATTAATGAGGCACACGTTCAAGGGGGAGTCGATGCTTGACTACGTCGACCTGGAAGCCGACCTCTCCAAGGAGGAACAGCTCATCCAGGAGACCGCACGCGAGTTCGTCGAAGAGGAGTTCAAGCCGGACGCGGGCGAGCACTTCATCGAGGGCACGTTCCCGACCGAGCTCATCCCGGAGATGGGCGAACTCGGCTTCTACGCGCCGAACCTCGAAGGCTACGGGCTGCCGAACGTCTCCGAGCGCGCGTACGGCCTCCTCATGCAGGAGCTCGAAGCCGGTGACTCCGGCCTCCGCTCGATGGCGAGCGTGCAGGGCGCACTCGTCATGTACCCCATCCACGCCTTCGGGAGCGAGGAGCAGAAGGAGACCTGGCTCCCCGACCTCGGGATGGGCGAAGCCGTCGGCTGCTTCGGGCTCACCGAGCCGAACCACGGGTCGAACCCGTCGCGGATGGAGACGCACGCCGAGAAGGACGGCGACGAGTACGTCCTCAACGGCGCGAAGACGTGGATCACGAACTCCCCCATCTCCGACGTCGCCGTCGTCTGGGCGAAAGACCGCAGCGACGACGACACCGTGAAGGGCTTCGTCGTCGACACCGACCTCGACGGCGTCACGACGAACAAGATCGACGAGAAACTCAGCCTCCGCGCGTCCATCACGGGCGAGATCAACCTGAACAACGTCCGCCTCAGCGAGGAGGACGTCCTCCCCGGCGTCGAGGGGATGAAGGGCCCGCTCTCCTGTCTCACGCAGGCGCGCTACGGCATCGCCTGGGGCGCCGTCGGCGCGGCCCGCGACGCCTTCGAGGAGGCTCGCGCGTACGCGACCGACCGCGAGCAGTTCGGCAAGCCCATCGGCGGCTTCCAGATTCAACAGGAGAAGCTCGCGGAGATGGCGACGCAGATCACGAACGCTCAACTCCTCGCGCACCGCCTCAGCGACCTGAAAGAGCGCGGCGACCTCCGCCCGCAGCAGGTCTCGATGGCGAAGCGGAACAACGTCCGCATGGCCCGCGACCAGACGCGCGTCGCCCGCGAGATGCTCGGCGGCAACGGCATCACCGCTGACTACAGCCCGATGCGCCACCTCTCGAACATGGAGACCGTCTACACCTACGAGGGAACCCACGACATCCACTCCCTCATCCTCGGCCAGGACCTCACCGGCATCGCCGCGTTCGAATAACTCCCCATCGGAACTTCGGGCGCTTTCGACACTCTCGGTACTCTCGATACTTCCGCCGTTCTCCTCTCTCGACGCCGTCGACGACCGCGTGTCCAACCCGCAGCAGAAACCCGGGAATACTACACTACTCATAATTATCTAAGACAGAATATTTAGATATTCTGTCTAATTCATCTATGAGATAGTTCTGTTGAGGTGCTCGCGAGGTTCATTAGTCGGTCGCTGATGAACGACGGATAAGTCTCGAAGAAGCGCCCAGTAGGGAGAACGAGTGAGGGAGACTGGGACTTGCTCAGCCTGCGGATTACTCTACGGGTTCGGCGGTGACGCCGGCGGCGTCGAGGGCGTCGTCGAGGGAGCCGAACTCGCGGTTGAAGCGGAGGATGGAGTGCGGGCAGTCGTGCATCACGTCGCTGCGGGTGGGGACGCGGCCCTTCTCGGCGCGGAGTTCGCGGAGGGCGTCCGCGAGTCGCGCTTCGAGGGATTTGGGTTCGGGGTTCGGCTCGGGGTCGTCGGTGCTGTCGGGCGTCCACGCGTCGAGTTCGGTCTTCGCGTCCGCCCAGCTGTCGAAGTAGCGGTCGTAGAGCGTCGCGTCGTAGCGGCCGTGCGCGTTCATCTGCTCGCGCGTCGGGATCTCGCCGAGGCCGAGGGAGACGCGCTGGAGTTCGCCGAGGAGGCGCGGGCGCGGCTCACAGCCCGCGGCTTCGACGGCTTCGGTCCACGAGCCGTACGCCTCGATGCAGTCCGCGACGGTGACGTCGCTCTCGACGAGGTCGGTCTCTTCGAGCACGTCGCCTTTCGCCTCGTGGAGCGCCGCGAGCTCGTCGCGGACCTCAGCGAGCCGGCCGGACTCCTCGTACGTGCGTTCGGCGTCCGGCGACGACGCGTCGTCTTCCGTCGTCGCTTCGGCGTCGGGTTCAGCATCGAGTTCCGGTTCGTCGTTAACTTCCGGTTCGGCGGCGTCGGTCGCCGCGTCGTCCTCGACGGTGGCCGTCGGCTCCGGTTCCGGCTCCGCGCCGGGTTCGGCTTCGGCGTCGAGCGCGTCGCCGGCGAGGCCGTCGGTCGACTTTTCGAGCGTGGTCGGCGTGGACGTCCCGGCGACGCTGACGCCCTCGATGGGTTCGCGCGGGGGAATCTCGGGGAGTTCGGTGAGGCGGCGTTCGATATCGGTCTCCGGCGGGAGCGCGCGGGAGTCGCCGGGGAGGTCGTCGACGTCGACCTCGATGGGCGCGACGGCGCGCTCGTCGAGGTAGGTCTCGTAGGCGTCGCGGGCGTCCTGGAGGTGGGCTTTCGCCTCCTCGACGTCGCCCGCGATTTTCGCGCGCTCGAACTGCTCGTGCGCGTGGTAGGCGTCGCGCACCGTCTCGTAGGAACGCCGGTACCGCTCGGGAACCGCGTCGCGACCGCTCTCGGCCGCGGCCTCGGACGCGTCGAGGGAGTCGCTCGCGGATTCGGCGGCGGTCGAGGAGCGGTCGTCGCCGGCGGCGCTCGGCGCGGTGCTCTCGCCGGCGACCGTCCCGGAGGGGTCCGCGAGGTCGCTCGCGCGCGCCGCGTCCATATCGGCCGACGTCGCGCCGCGCGGCTCCGGTTCGACGTCGCGGTCGGCGGGAGGTTCGGGGGCCGAATCGGCGTCGGTCTCCGAGTCCTCGGCGGGTTCGGTGGCGGTGACGTCGAGCGGCTCGACCTGCGACTCCGCGAGGGCGTCGATTGCGCCGGAGACGGAGCCCTGCGTGGGGATGTGGTCGTAGTCGCCAGCGCGCGTCAGCGGCTCCTTCGTCTTCAGCGTCGTCCGCGTGTCGGCGTTCGCGGGTTCGGGAGCGTCTTCGAGTTCGGCGGAGTCGGAGACGGAGTCGGCGTCCGCGTCGCGGTCGGGGTCGTCGTCGGTCTCCGGCGGCTCGATGGGTTCGTCGTCGATGGCTTCGACGAGGTCGAGGCCGTCGGCCATCGTCGTCGATCCGGCGGGGGCCCAGTCGACCGCGCGCTGTGCGGAGTCGGCGGCTTCGGCGAGTTCCGCGTCGGCGGAGACCCCGTCCTCCTCGCGGCGGCGCGCGCCGGCCTCGCGTTTCTGCCGCGCGCGTTCGAGGTGAGCGTCGGCGACGCGCTCGTCGACGAACGTGCGCGCAGCCGGAATCGCCCCGGTGTCCTTCGTGCGGAACGTGATCTCCGTGTCCGCGGTTTCGATCGTGAGTTTCGTCTGCTTCGAGAGCTTCCGTCGGCCGGTCGTCGCGTCGACGGTTTCGAGTTCGGTGTAGGGGACGTCGATGGTCGTGTCGCCGTCGGGGCCGCCGGCGACGCAGAGGATGCGGTCGTCGGTCGCGACGAGCATCGTCGCGTACTTGCCGAACCGGTGGTCGAGCGGCTCGCCGTTCACCGCGATGTCCGGCGTGCCAGCGCTCGCGAAGACGTAGTGGGGGAGTTCGCCCTCGTCGAGGTAGGCGTAGAGCGGGTCGTCGCTGAGGCCAGCGCTCCCGCGGACGCCGCCGGTGCCGGTACGCTTGAGCAGGGACGGGCTGTAGTCCCCGCGCGACCGCATGTAGGTGTTGAGTAAATCCACGGTAGGGTCCCTCGTCTGTCTGAAAGAAATGACCCCAGACCCATATAATTTACTGCCATAGAATGCAGGAATAAACTCGGCGGGTGGTGTGCGCTACGCGTCCTTCGCGTCCGCCGTCGACTCCTGTGGCGCGTTGTCGTCGGCGTCGTAGCTCTCGCCGCGGCCGTCGTAGGTGTCGCCGTCCGGACTCCGCTCGTTCTGCTGTTTCTTCGACCCTTCGCGGACGAGGATGTGGCCGCCGGAAGCGACCGCGTAGTCCGTCTCGCCGAGCGCGATGTCGTAGATGGTCTTCTCGGTCGGCGAGTGGAGGCGGTCCCAGCGAGGCACGTCGTCCGCGGGCGTGCGCTGGTAGATGTGGCCGCTCGCGCCGGCCGCCACCATCGTCTCGTCCTCGACGCCGAACGCGCGCAGCGCGCCCTTTCCGACTCGGAGCGGCGTCCAGGAGTGGTAGGAGTCGTCGTAGCGGTAGACGCGGCCGCCGCCGGCGGCGACGTAGACTCGGCCGTTCTCCCCCGCCCAGATGTCGTAGAAGTTCACCTGTGCGTTCACGATGCCGATGTCCTTCCAGCCGTCGCTCTCCGTCGTCCGGTACGCGCTCCCGGACGTGTTCACGGCGTAGCCGACGCCGTCCGAGCTCGCGGCGAGCGCCGTGATTTTCGCACCGGACCCCGGCTTCGACGCGTAGCCCCACTTGATGTCGAAGCCGTCGATGGCGAACGGCAGCACCTCGCCGCTCCCGTTCGACGCGAGCGCCTTCTCGCTCCCCGCGTCACCGGAGACGGCGATACCCTCCCACGTCGAGGTCATCTCCTTCGGGAAGGAGTAGTCGTACTTCCGGTCGGTCTCGACGTCGTAGCAGCCGAGCGAACCGGACGAGCCGAGGAACCACACGCGCGTCCCGTCGTCCGTCACGTCGATGCCGCGCAGCGCGTTGTCCCGCGTCGCCGGACCGTCGTCGACGAGCACGCGCCAGTCGCCGTCGCGTCGCGTGACAATCGTCCCGGACGCGCCCACGGCGACCGGGCCGTTTACCGTGTTCACGATCTGGTACAGCGTCTTCTGGGTCGGGGAGGAGTAGGTCTGCCACTGCCGCCCGCCGAGATCAGAACCGAGCATCGGACTAAATTACAACTCCTGTATTGATAAAACAATGGGCCGTCGTCGGGGTCGCCTCGTTCAGCAGGCGTGCGACCCGCCGCCTAGAAGGACAGGTGGCTCGACGACCCCGGCCCGACGTCGTCGTTCGATTCCTTCTCGCCCTCGTGGGCGAAGGTGTAGTTCGAATCGGTGAGCGTCACCTCGTCGCCGTCGACGGTCACGTCCACCGAGACGAGCGTCGTTCCCGCGGCCTCCCCGTTGTCGCAGTCGCCCGAACACGCGTCGAACATCGACCCGTGCTTCGGACAGATAATCTCCCCGTCCCGCATCGCCGCCCCCATTCCGCGGTCGAGCCGCTGCGCCTCGTGCGTACACCGGTTAACCCACGCCTTCGCCCCCGTCTCCTCGCAGGGCACGACGATGACTTCCTCCCGGTTCCCGCGCGCGTCGTACGCCGTGAAGAGTACCGACCGCCGCTCCTCGACCTCTTCCACGGTCGCCACGACCGTGTCGCTCATCCCTCGCCCCCCGCGAACCGCACGCACTCACCACCCGCGACACGGTCACCGTTCGCTCTCACTCGCGTCATACGTCCCCCCACGCGTTGCGGGGCAAAAACGACTCGGACACCCCGCGAAACTAACCCCAATATGCCACCATACCCCTAATAACCATCTAAGAGATCTATTCCGGAATACCCCTAATACCGTTAATATCCAGCATAGATATAGTTCCCGAACAGCCCGTAGACGCCGCATACTGGCCGATATATCGCTGTCCGGAATTCGCCCGTGTTCGACTGGAACAGCGGACACGACGGTGTTTACACGGCGGCTCCGACGCGTCGCGACGGTCCGCGACGTCGACGCCTGCCGCGACGACCGAAGCCGTGTTTAGCCAAACGACAGCAGTCGATCAATCGCTCACGGGTAGAAGCCCGAAAGAGTCCGAACCGTCGCGAGCGAAGATCAGCCGGACGTGAACGTGCGCTCAGGCCCGGGCTTTACCGTCCTGAGACGCTGAGAGCGTGGTCGTATTCTGTTCGCCTCCGGAATCGGCACCGGGCGAGTCTGTCCGGATCGCTTCCCAGTCCGTAATCGCCGACACCGTACCGTTCGCCAGGTCAACCCGCACGGAGTATTTGAGTTCGTGTCGCTGTGGTTCGCTGGGCTGTCGAATCTGGACAACTGCCCGGTCCGCGACATACGTCGGCTCACGGCGGGCGACAACTGCGCCATCCTCGTTGTCACCGGTAGCGTTCGAGATCGTGAACGTCTCGCCGGTATCCACGGACCCGTCGGTAGTCGCGTTATACCTGCCCGTCGGCTCTGCTGAGACAGTGATCTCGCGAATCGGGTCCACGGTAACGGTATAGTTCTCCAGCGACGCGAGCGCTGTCTGCACGGTCTGATTGTGTCGCGCAATCTGTCGCGCTCGCTGCCGTTCAGTCGCCGTTAGTGGTCGCTCTGCTTCGGTCTGCACCCTGAACTGGGCGGAGCCGACTTTCTCGATCTGAATCATCCGTACGTTCGACATGTTCTCGACGAGCGTGACGTTGTGACCAGCGTTCGACCAGGTGACGCTCTCGTCGGAGATCACGAACTGCGGACGTTCGCCGGGACTCGTCAGGGGAGTCGTCATCCCGAGCCCAGTCCCCACGCCGGCCAGCGTCACTCCGAGCACGGCCAGGCCGGCGACGAGGAGTACCCGAGCACGAATCTCTGAGTCCATTAGTCGGATGTTGGCTGAAAGCCCTCATCAAGCCCGGGGTGAAACGCGTTTGGAAGCAGTTGGAAACGCGTTTCACGGGCGTTTCAGGGCGTGAGAACGATAACTATTAAACCGTCGTTCGGGGTATCAGCCGGTATGGACAGCCCCGCCCTCCGGAACGTGCATCTCCTCGCGGCGGTGGTCTTCGTCGCGTCCGTCCTCGTTCTCGCCGTCCAGTTGATTACGCCATTACCAATCGTGGTGTCACTCGGCGAAAGCGGGACGCAGACGGCCCGCGTCGGCCAGTATTTCGCGTATGATGACGTCGCGGTCGTCGTCGTTGCGTCGGTCCTCAGCGGGGCGAGCGCGACGTATCTCGTCCTCCACGACCGGGCACACCGCTTGGTAGACCAACTCGGGAACGCAGACCCCGAGTCACACCCGCGACCGGAACCGAACGGCGGCACCGAGACCGGCGATGGCGGTGAGCGCGACGGCGAGGACGGGAGCTCACGACGCGAGCAGTGGGAGAAGACGGCCGAGTCCCTGAAGAACAACGAAGCGACCGTCTACACGCTACTCATCGAGGCGGGTGGTGAACGCCCGCAGCGCGAACTCGTCGAAGAGACCGACCTCTCGAAGGCGACGGTCAGTCGAACACTGGATAAGCTCGAGAACAGGGGGCTCGTCGAGCGAAAGCGGAGCGGCATGGGGAACACGATACGCCTCCAGTAGCGAGAGCAGCTGAAACGCGCCTCAAACGCGTTTCCAACCGTTTTCAGGCGTGTTTCCAATCAAGCCCTAAGAGGTCTTTCAGCCAATGGAGAACTGCGGCGAACCGGGACGCCCCGGCCCAGGTCCCGCTGACTGCTTCGCAGGTACGGCCCTCCGGTCCCGGTCCGCCGCTCCAAGCAACCGAACCATGCAACGCAAAGCACTCACGCTCGCGGTCGTCACGCTGCTCGCCTTCGGAGCGAGCGGTGCCGTCGCGGCGTCAATCGGCCCGAGCCCGTCGGCGGCTACCGCACAGTCGCCGGCAGCCGACGCATCGCCCGCCAACTACACAGTCGAAGTCACCGACCCCTACGACCGGCTGAGCGCTGGAGAAGTAGAGACGGCGTGGCAGGTCGCGTGGAAGAACGACACCGTCAGAAACCACTTCGAGGACGATTCCCCCGTTCACTTCGAAGTGTGGGCACCACAGCCCGATGAGAACCGGGTCGTGGTGTCGGTCGAGCTAGCTGACGAACCCGACAGCGCACGCGTCCTGGCGACCGTGCACCTCGACAATCCCGCCGGTGAGCGGGTGAGCGACGTCAAGGAACCGACCCCGGTCACCAGCAACGGGACGTTCTCGGTCGAATCCGGCGAGTACCACTCAGTCGATACTGGCGAACCGACCGAGTTCGAAACGGGCGGGTCGATCACCATCGCGGTCAGCAGCGGAAACGTAGACCCCGAGGGCATCTCCGTCCGTCTCGCCTCGGATAATCAGACCGCAGTCACCGAAGAAGGGAACACGACCCAGGTACCTGCCGAGTGACCTGGTCGGTCCCGCACCGACTCGGCGAAGCCGCACAACCACCTCCATCCGTGGCTCCGTTGGGTGACGTATGACAAACGACGCGTCGCTGGGTACCCGTCTCAAAGCGGAGCCGACGAGAGACCGTACAGTTATCGTGGTCTCCGTCTTCGCGGCACTGCTCACCACCTACCCGATGTACCGGACTGGGACGTCGTCTGCCGCGTCCCTTCTAGCTCGCCATCGCGGTTAGCATCCCGCACGTCTACGAGCAGTACTGGCCGACCACATACTCCGGTGGTGCCGCCGTGTGAACGATCTCGGCGGCGCTCGTCGACGAATGAACGATCGGCGCACCGTAGGGGACGCGTGTTCGACGAACCGGTTCTCTGTACGCACCACCGGTCTCACCCCCTCCGTCGGTAACAGAGAAACGGGGCCGCTCTCACCGACGGGGGTTCTCATCGACTTACGTCTTCGGCGTCGGCGCTCATCTGGACGAACCGCGGTGTTCGGCTGTTACGCACGTAAGGCGATGAGTAACGCGAACACGCCGACGAGGAGCGCCGCGAGCGCCCACACGGACCCCTGACCGAGCGTGCTCACGAACACGGCGTAGCCGATACCTGATCCGGCGGCGAAGACGACGATACTACTGATCGCGTGAACGAGTTCGATCCGAGTCGTAGCGGGAGAGTCGCCGACCTCAGCGGCGATCCCCAGTGCGTTCCGTCCGACGTCCCACGCGACCATCGTGAGAACCGCCGCAGTCAGTACGAGGCTCGGAGCCACTCCCGCGAGACTCGCAAACACGAGTCCGCCGACGAACACCACCCCGCCGCTATCGACGAGCAAGCGCGACTGCCGAGAGAGGCCGGCCGCGAGGAGACAGACGCCGAGGACGCCGCCGACGAGCGTTGGAAGCGAGACCGCGATCACGAGGGGTACGACGATCGCGGCGGCCAGTGAGATCCCAGCGCTCACCCGTGGTACTCGCGTCCGTCGACGTCGCATCACGATGTTTCCTCCGCACCCGCTGGTTCGAGTGTGCCTTCCGTCTGGACGTGAATCCCGGCGTTCCGGAGGGAGTTGATGCGGAACCGCCGCATCAACACCGCGTAGCCCTCTCCGGCCGAGAGCGACACTCCCTCCTCAGTCGGGAAGGGCGAGCGCACGGAGACGGTGTAGCCGTGCGCGTCGAGTAACCGAATGAACTGGACGATTTCCTCGTCAATCAGCGGGGAGACGACCACGACCTGCGTCGCGGTCTGTGTCTGCCGTGTAAGCGTCCCCAGCGCGCGCTCGACGTCGAAGTCGGCCGCGGGCGGCGTCCAGCTGAAGGCGTCGTTCTCCGTGAGTTGCGTCTGGATCCGGTCGCGGTGCGTCGCCCCTGCGTGCGGCGCGAGCCAGCAGGACCGCGGGGACACCGCTAGCAATCCGACAGGAATCTGGTCGTCGAGGCACGCCATCGCGATGTCGCGTGCTGCTGCGATACTCGCGCGAACGAGGGGCGTGTCCGCGTCGCGTCCGACGGTCTGATACGTCTCGCGGCGCGCATCGACGGCGACGACCACGCGCGTGAGTCGTGACTCGTCGAAGTCAATCGTGGTGAACTCGCCCGTTTTCGCTCGCTGCTTCCAGTTCACGCGCGAGAGCGGGTCGCCCGGTCGGTACTCGCGGACGGAGTGGAATTCGACGCCCGCACCCGCGGTGTTCGAGCGCGACACCCCCGGGAAGCGTGTCGTGCGGCGGCGATGCGCTTCGGTCGCGGCGGGCCGACGGGGGTGCTGGCAGGTGAGTGTCGTCGGGGCGGGTTCGGCGAGGGCCTCGCGGCGCTGGAGTCCGGTGACGTCGCGCGTGATGACGAGCATCGGCTCGAACGCGTGGCGGCCGGGCGCGGCCTCGACGCAGTAGGTGAAGGAGGCTCGCTTTCCGGGCCGTAAGGCGGTCGTGAATCGCGGCGAACCCTCGGTGACGCGAAGCCCGGGCGGGACGCCGTCGATGACGCGTAAATCCGCGAGCGTCTCCGAGCCCGTGTTCTCGATGCTGACCGTGACCGTCACCTCCGTGCCGGGCGCGGGTGCCTCGACGTCGAGGACGCGGGAGACGCTGACTGAGTCCGTCGGTGGGGTGGCGACGCGGGCGTAGCCGGCGACGACCACGCCGAAGAGCGTGAGCAAGAGCAGCGAGGGCGTCAGCGTGAGGATGCCGAGGCCGCCGAGCGCCAGCGCGGCGACGACGACCCCATCGGCTCGACTCGACCGGCGCTCTCGCGCCGTCTCCGCACCCGGTCCCCAGTACGCTCGCACCGAAGCGGGTGGTGACGGCGACTGACCGGCGGTCGTTTCTTCACGGAGATCGGGGGTGACGGGTGTGTCCGTGGCGCGGTTTGCGAGGGCGGCGATAGCGTGCCGCGCCCGACGGGCGAACACCGGCTCCGGCGACCACACGGAGCGAAGCCGCTGTCGGACGGAGAGCTCCGGGACGACGTCGTCGGTGAAGAAGGCCGCTGCATCCAGATCTGGTGTCCAGGAGCCCGTATCGAGGCGGGATTCGACCTCACTGCGTGACCACTGGTCGCTGTCGGCGAGCACCCGTCTCGCCATCGCTCGCAGATCGTCACGAAGGCTGCGTCGGGCCGCGGGCGTGGTTTCGCGGCGGTCCGTCCAGGAGACCTCGTCGAGGCGGCGGGCGAACGACTCGCCGAGAGACGCGTAGCGGGGGCGGCGTTCGGGCGTCGGCGTCTCCGGGGACTGCCCCTCCGTGTCGCCCCCCTCGTCGGGGGCCGATGAGAGAACGCCCGTGAGGACGTAGATGCCGGCGAGGAGGAGGACGCCGACACCGCCGAGTGCGAACGGTGCGGCGCGGCCGACTCCGGCCGGAACGAACCCGCTACCGAGCGACGGCGCGGCGAGGAGGAACACGCCCAGAAGGCTCGTGACGAGACCAACGATGAGGAGTGAACGGCGTGGTCGTGTCATTCGCTCGCGGGTTCGGATTCGTCGTCAGTCTCACCCTCGCCGTCGGCGCGTTGTATCGTGTGGAGGGCGTGCTGGGCGTCGCGTTCTCGGTCCGGCGTCGGCGGTGCGTCGCCGTAGCGGACGGTTCGGAAGAGGCGCGTGACGGTTCGGACGGCGGACTCGGGGAGGCCAGCGTCGACGGCAGCGTGTGCGAGCTCGCTCGGCGTCTTGTGGCGGTGGTCGTCCGGATGGGCGATCGCGAGCATCGCCTGCCACGCTCGATAGACGTCATTGTCTGCGGGGGCGTGCGCCGCGTCCGGTGGCCGGGATCTAGTTATTTCGCTGACAGAATGGTCGGTGGGTGTCGTCGTCGGTTCGACGGCGGCGGCTCCATCGTCACCGGTGAGCCACCAGAGGCTGAGGCCCCCACTGACGAGGAGGAGGAGCACGGCGATCGCGAGGCGGACGAGCCCACTCGTCGCGTGGGTTAAACCGGTCGTGGCCTCGGACGAGAAGTTGAGTTGCGGAAGGAAGTAGTGGCTGGATGACTGGCCGCCTGACGGGTTCGCAGGGTTCGGGGACGCGCCCGCTGGACCACCCGTCCCGGGCGACCCCGGAGTGCCCGGGGAATGGGAGCGGGTGGGGTGTGCGGAGTGCAGTGTCCCAGCTGCGGCTCCGAGGACGGCGAGCGCGAACACGGTGATGAGGAGGGCTGCGAGATGAGAGCGGTTCATATCTGGCTGCGCACGTGGTATCGTTTAGCGGCGTGACGTGATAAGAATTATACTGTTCGCGAGCGGCCCGGGTGGGGACGTCGACGTGTCGCTCGGAGCCCGGAGTTTCGAGGGAGTGAACCGCTTTCCGGTGAGGTTTCGCTCGGTGTAGTCGACCCGACCGCTCGATCCCAATCGAGCGAGCGAAGTCGGATATTCGAATGGGTCCGCGAGAGGCACAGTGTCTGAGGGGGCGTATTTCTCGCTGAGCCGGCGCAAAAACGCAGCCGCCGAGCGGTGCCGTGCCGTCCAAACAACGTGACGCCGAGAATGAACCTCCTCTCGGTGTCTCTGGCAGCGTACAGCCGAGACCACTCGCCGTTGATCTTGACAGCAGTCTCGTCGACTGCGACCCGCTTCGGCCGCGCTTCAGCCGGGTCGCATCCGCTGTCAGCGAGCCGATGCACCCACTTTCAAACCGCCGCGTGCGAGCGTTCAACGCCTACTTCCGCTAAGATCGTTGGTGTCTCGCGGAGCGAACGACCGGTTTCATGGAGGCGGACGGCGACCGCCCGAGTGGGCGTCGCCGTCCGCTCGTTCTCCCGAGTGTCTTCTAAATCCGCGTCATAGCACTCGCTGTCGGTCTGCGAGCATCTCGGTCGGTTGACTCGACGACCTGTCCACTTCTCGAACTGACTCAACTAGACCGCGCCCTCGCACATATAGCATTGTTTGAGTGACAAGTTATATGGTGGTTGTAGGAGTTCGTTCAAGTGATGCGTTGGTCCCCGCTCGCACGTAAAGAATGCCGCAGCATCGCCACCTCCAGGGGCGTCTGGCTGCTCGCCCTCCTCCTCGTTCCATGGGCCTACCGCCCGAGCTACGTCGGCTGGGACGCCCTCGGACCGAACATCACCGTCGCGTACGTCCAAGTGGCCGCCGAACTCCTCCTCCCGCTCGGCGTCCTCCTCCTCAGCTACCAATCAATCGTGGGGGAACGGACCTCCGGGAGCATCAAGTTCGTTCTCGGACTCCCGCTCACTCGGACGGACATCCTCCTCGGCAAGATCGTGGGCCGGACGGCCGGTATCTACGGGCCGGTCTGCCTCTCCTTTCTGGCACTCGCGGTAATCGGGCTCCTGAGCTACGGCGTATTCAACCCCCTCCTCTTCACCGGGCAGGTCGTCCTTACCGGCGTGCTCGTCCTCGCTCTCGTCACGGTCGCGACGAGCGTCTCCGCGCTCGCTTCGCGGACCGTCACGGCGGTCGCCATCGTCTTCGTCGGCGTGTACCTCCTGTTGACTCTCCTCTGGACGACGATCGCTGAGTCCCTCTTCACGGCAATCACTGGAACGCCCGTGAACCCGTACTCGCCGCCCGCGTCCGGATTACTCTTCCTCCTCGTTCGGCTCTCCCCCAACGGAGCGTATCACGTCGCCTCGAACTGGCTGCTCGGCGTCGGCAACTCCGCGGCGAACTACGCGAACGTACTCACCAAACTCAAGCCAGCGACGAACACGAACATCCTCGTCGTCGACGCGACCTTTCCGCCACATCAGATCCCGTGGTATCTCCAGCAGGTGGTCGGGCTCGGTATCCTCCTCGCGTGGATCGTGATCCCGCTCGCCGTCGCTCGCTACCGGTTCTCGCGGGGTGACCTCGCATGAGCGGGCCCGCCATCGAGACGGTCGACCTGACGAAGCGCTACGGGAATCAGGTCGCCGTCGATAGCCTCGACCTCACGGTTCGTGATGGCGAGATCTACGGCTTCCTCGGGCCGAACGGCGCGGGGAAATCGACGACGATCGGCCTCCTGATGGACTACCTCCGACCCACGTCCGGCTCCATGCAGGTGCTCGGCCTCGATCCCCAGCAGGACGTGGTCGATCTCCACGGTCGCGTCGGCGTCCTCCCCGACCGTTTCAGCCTCTACGAGGACCTCACGGGTCGCCGGCACCTCGAGTTCGTGATCGACACGAAGCACGCGACGAACGATCCCGAGAGCGTCCTGGAGCGTGTCGGCCTCGCCGACGCGATTGACCGGGAGGCCGGAGAGTACTCGCAAGGGATGGGCCAGCGGCTGGCGCTCGCGATGGCGTTAGTCGGTGGTCCGGACCTATTAGTCCTCGACGAGCCGTTCACCGGACTCGATCCGCACGGGGTCAGGCGAGTCCGCGAGATCGTTCACGAGGAACACGACCGGGGTGCGACCGTCTTCTTCTCCAGTCACGTCCTCGGCCAAGTCGAACTCGTCTGCGATCGCGTCGGCATCCTCCACCACGGCCGGCTCGTTACCGAGGGTTCGCTCGACGAGCTGCGGTCCGCGGTCGACCTCGAGGCGGACGCATCGATGGAGGACGTCTTCGTCGCCTACACGGATACACCCGACGTGAACGCGACCTCGGGAGAGGGCGGACGATGAGACGCCGCGCGGTCCTCGGGACGCTCGCGGGAGGTTCGATGGTTGGACTGGCCGGCTGTCTCGGGGCGACCCAATACACTGTAGCGGACGCGCGTGTCACGTCCGATCCGTCGCCGCTCCAGCTCGACGTCGAAATCCTCGACTCGGAGGCGATTATCCAGAGTCCGGCCCGCCTCAGATTCACGCTTACGAACACCGCCGAACGTCCGATCCGAGTTCGGAACACGGGCCTCTGGCCGCTCGGCATGCTCGAGCTCTCGACGGTGACCGACCCCGCGGACGAGAGCTCGGGTTCGGAGACGATCCTCTGGAACGAGGAGTATCGAAAGAGTTCGAAGATAACCGTCCAGAGTCGGTCGTCCTATAGCGTCTCGCAGGACCCGCTCACACAGCCACTCGACAGCGGACAGGCGGTCACGGCGACCTATGAGATCCATGGCGACGACATCGTCCGCGCAAGCACCTACTACGTTTATGGGGAGTTCGACGCCCCGATCCTCACATATGCGGCGGATACGAACTCGAACTTCGAGGCGTATCTCCCGCGAGTCGAGGTGGCGATCCAGTCAAAAGGATTACTCCCCTCGTTCTGATTAGGGGGACGGCCGAGAATCAGGTGCTAAAAACGACAGTTCATTCAGCAGGTGCGTGGACCGACCGATTCCACGACCCACGAGCCGTGACGCAACAACTCTGGGGCAGTCTCGTCGACGTGAAGGCTCCGAGCCGTGGCGGTATCGGAGCAGGCGGGCACAGCCCCCCTCGCAGTCGCGTGTCTCCCGGCGATTATCTCCGCCCTTTTAAATCGTGTACGAGGTAGCGGAGGAAAGCGGTGATAGTCCCTAACGCAGCAGCTGTAAGTAGGCTTTCCCGAAACGAGTGCCCATCCCACAGAAAAACTAGTGTGAGGAACGACAGGACGAGGACACCCACGATGAAGCTTTCACCCACCGGTCCGACTCGACCTCGATAGAATCGCTGGTATTCACTCTCGCCCACGCCTCATAGTTCAGCGTACATGTTGAAAATAATTCGGGTGCTGTGCTTCTATTCGAATCGGACTGCTGAACGATCGGATGAGTATTCGACCGGATCAATTCTCGACTGTCACGTCGAGGACGGCACGAGTGATGCCGGCGCTGTCGAGCACCGACTGTGCGAGCCGTCGACTGATCGCCGCCCGCCAGACGAGTTCCGCTCTCCACTCGGCGCTCCGCGCCGCCGTCGACGCCGCGTTGACCGACCGTGGTCGCGTCGACGACGTGGAAACGTGCCAGCAGTACGCCGCCGAAGCCACGCGTATGCGTGATGCTCAACGACTCCGGCGACGTCATCTAGTCGCCCATGACACGAGTGCCATCGCGCGCTCGCCGAGAGCGTTCCTCGAGCCGATCACGCGAATCGGTTAGGTGGGTGTGCGCAGTGACCGGCGGTGGCCCGCTCGGGGGTGTCCGGGACAGGCCGGCTCCGAGACGCCCCCCGCGTCGACAGCCACGGAGACCACGACACCCGCCCAGACCGCAGCCGAAGCTGCCGATGGCGAATCCGCTACGCGCCGACCGGGGTGACGGTACGCCGTTTCGACCACACTCCGACCCGAGATCGAAAGCGGTTCTTGCCAACAGGCGACACGGACAGTAAGGACTATAGGTTTTTAGGCTAGCCTAAAACTATGGCACAAGATGCCACCACGTACGAGATGCCGACGCGCAGAGATTTCGTGAAGGGCGGCGGGACGATCGTCGGTGGAGCACTCCTGGCCGGCTGCGCAGACGGTGGAGCAGATCTAACGCGCACGGCGACTGAGTCCGCGGCAAGCGCCACATCGGACGAAACGTACACGGTTCGCATGGAACCGACCGGTACCGTCACGTTCGACCGCGTCCCCGAGACAATCGCGGGGTGTGACCCGACGTACATCGACATGCTGGTCGCACTGGGTCACGGCGATACAGTCGAATCCATCCGAACCCGCCGCCAGTACCTAACGACCCACTACGACGAGCTCGACGGCGTCTCGATAGATCTGAGCAGCCTGACTCAGTTAGCGAGCAAGAAGAGCGGTGTTTCGAAGGAGGTCTTCTACGAGATGGACGCGGACCTTCACCTCATGGACCCGCACTGGCTGACGCGGATTCTCGACAGCTGGTCGGACGCAGACGTCGAGGAGATCTCGAAGGGGGTAGCGCCATTCCTCGGGAACGTCATCTTCCGGCGGACCGACCCGTGGCACGACTACCGATACTACACGCTGTACGAGGCGTTCGAGAAGGTCGCGGCCGTAGTGCAGGAACGCGAGCGGTTCGAAGCCATCCGATCGATACACGAGGAGACGGTCGAGGCTATCGAAGCGGGACTCCCGGCGGCCGACCAGCGGCCCGACGCACTGCTCCTCTATGCCCCAGACGAGCCCGAGGAGTTCTACCCGTACCGTCTCTCGGGGAAGGGTGCGAACAAGGAACACTTCCGTACGCTAGGAATCACTGATGCGTTCGCCGATACCGATGTCAGCGGGTTCTCGACCAGCGATAGTGGCAGTATCGACTACGAGACGCTTCTCGAAATCGACCCCGACTCGCTCCTTCTTCGGTATCGCGGCAAAGCGCGAACCCGCGAGGCGTTCGAGGAGTCGATCGTGTCACACGTCCGCGAGCACGAGGTCGGCAGCCAGCTATCCGCGGTGAAGAACGATCAGATCTTCCGTGGCGGGCCGATTTTCTGCGGCCCGCTCCACAACCTGTTCATGCTCGAACGGTACGCCGGTCTCTACTACCCGGACCGGTTTGCGGACGGGCAAATATTCGACCGCGATAGGCTCGCGAACGTGATCACGGAGCGGTGATCGTCGCGCGCCGTCGCCGGAGCCCGCGTCGCGGAGACGAGTCTCGACGTGTGATAGACGCGGGCGGTATCGCGCTTCGTGCGTCTCGCGTTCGGGATCTTCGAGAAGGCGACGTGCGGGCGCTTCGCCGCCTAACGGGGCGCTCACGTGATCAGATCACCTGAACCGATACACTTATAATTTTTTAGTCTAGCCTAAAAATATGGCGGGAGAGAACAATGAGGAGGGTGAGACGAGCATGAGTAACGGCAACGTCGACGTCGTCGTCGTCGGTGGCGGTCCGGCGGGGTCCGCCGCCGCACTATACACCGCCCAGTACGGCCTCGATACCGTCGTGTTCGACCGCGGGAAGTCGGCACTCAGCCGGTGTGCATACCTTGAGAACTACCTCGGATTCCCCTGGGGCGTCGACATCCAGTCGTTCTACGAGCTGATACACGAACACGTCGAGGAGGCGGGCGGCACCGTCGTCTCGGATATGGTCCTCTCGGTGGACGAGCGCGAAGCGGGTGGGTTCCGCGTCGAGACACAGGAAGGCCGCACCGTCGATGCGGACCGCGTCGTCGCGGCGACGACGTACGACCGCGACTACCTCGAGGGACTGGACGACGAGGACGAGATGTTCGAATCACACCAGCACGGAGACGGGGACGTGCACGAACACGTGTCACTAGACTACGTCGACGAGGAGGGGCGCGCGCCGGTCGACGGGCTGTACGTCGCCGGCGCACAAGTGGGGCGAGGGACGCAGGCGCTCACTGCGGCAGGGAACGGGATGGAAGTCGGAACGGCCGTTGTCGTCGACGTCCGCCGCGATCAGGGGTACTGGGAGAAGGTCGCAGCCCACCGGTCTTGGAACTGGCCCCGATCCACTGTGGACCACGACTGGGACGACGAAGAGGCGTGGAACGAGCGATTCCGGAAGCACAGAGTACCAGCGGACCACGACATCGACCCAGATCGCCTCAGGGAGGTCCGAGAGAAGGACGTCAAACACATGAAGACGTCGTACATGGACCGTGGGGAAGCCGAGCGACGGGAGGAGCGAGCGAAACGACGGTGGGCGGAACGTCTGGACGACGAACTCCTCCTCGACGTTCTCGACGACGAGCGCCTCCGTGAGTACGTACAGGAGCTGGAGGAGGAGAACGTCGCTAACTGAGTCACACGATCTCACGTCGAGCAGTCAGCTAGGTCGTGGCGTCGCGGTGCGAGAAGCGTGTCGTACGGCCGCCCCGGACGGAATACCAGAACCGCGCGCCGACCCGCCCGGGATGGCCAGTCGCAAGCGACGCAGGGGGCGGAAGCGGCGAGCGGTGCGAGCCCTACCGAGAACACGGGGAGAGCAGGCCCCGGCCACCCACCGATCTGAGCGTTCCTCCTGCTGAAACCCGCCTGTCGGTCGGGGAAACCACCTCCTCACGACAGCTATTTACTGCTCTGCGTCCGCGGTGGTTTCGAGAGCGAACTGCTCGAAGAAGGATTCCATAAAGCTCCACCGGGACGCTCCAAGACGCCGGCCGTGGTCGGTATATAGCGCATCAAGTCGCTCGCGTGCCCAGTCACGTAAGAGTTCGATGTCTGGCACTTCTGGGCGGCCTGTGCTGAGCGTGGATGCGTCATCGATGACCGCATACCGATCGCCAGTACGCCCCGAGCGTTCACCGACGATACAGGCGAGTCGGATGAGTCCGACCGCACCAGTCGCATCGAGCTTATCAGCATCGAAGAGGAGCTTTGCTTCGAGCGTTTCAGGGTCGGGGGAGCTTGCTCGGATGCTGTGTGTTCGGAGACAGTGCTCGATTGCGGTAATCTGGTCAGGCCTCACGTCTTCGGCCTCGAGCAGGCTCGTGGCTTCGTTAGCTGCCCACTCGTCGTGGTCGTCGATCTCCCCGACACGTTCGAGTGGCCGTCCGATATCGTGAAACCACGCAGCTGCGGCTAGCACGTCTCGGTCAACGTCCTGGGGGTGCTCGTCCGCGAGCTGTTGCGAGATATCGTGCACCCGTTTTGCATGGAACATATCGTGCGCGGGGAAGGCGGCCTCGTAATACGAGCGCGATACCTCTCGGGCGAGTGGACCTAGCTCGGAGGGCATATTCTCAACAGTCACTGCAGGGCGCTTATCCATTATGTCTGTTCGGACAGCGGGTCCAGTGGTAACGGAGTTCCCCGCTATCCAAGAGCGAGCGACCAGCGGGTCGACATCCGCTCCGCGTACACGGCCGCCCGTGACGCGGCGCGGTCCACGTTTCGGAGAGCGAAGCCACCCCGTTGCCGTACTCCTCGGAGGCGTTCGTGCGCGGGTCGAGGCACTGTCACTGCGCCCAGACGGAAGCGCTCTGAGCGTCGCCCCGACCGGCCGGTGCCCGCCAAGGACGCCAGTGGCGTCGCCGTGATAGACGGCTCCGACGCCGTCGTCGTGGAGTCGCGCAACCAGGTCACGGGTGCGTTCGCGGCGTGATCCCGCGGGCGGGGGCGCGTTTGATAGCGCCGGTTGATTCGCTCACTGGCGTGCTGTCCCGCCGGTAGCGTCGCTCCGGCGTCGGCGGTGTGCTCGGTCGTCTCGCAGAACTACCGAAATAGCTCCTGGCCGCGGTACCAGTACTGGTCGCCGGCTGTCGTCGGACACGCTATGAGGACGCCCGGACCGATATCGGGCGCGACGGCGTCTGTCCCCGTCGGAATCCCCTGTTCCGCCTCGGAGACGTCACCGGCCGTAGGCCCGATAGGGCTCGTCGACGTCACCGGAGGCGTGGTGGAAGCGGCCCTGGTCGCCCTGCCAGTACGCCTCACCGCGGACCGCAACTCGGTCTCCGGAGCAGGTCATCCAGAAGGCGACATCGAAGAGCAACTCCTCGCCCAGAACGACACGCCCCAGCCGTTCACAGCGGGCTTCCGGCAGCTCCGTCGGAACACTGATCATGAAGATTATTTCGCCAAGCGACTAAGATGGAGTCTCCGAAGTATTCCGGTATGCGTCTCCGCAACTGGCTCCGAACGCACTCGCTGACTACGATCGCCCTGTGGTCGTTCGCGGTGGGTTGCATCGTGCTCGCGCTCACTAACACGCCCCTGCTCGGGATTGAACCGCTCATGCTGGCCGTCTTAGCGACCGTCTTCGCAGCCACGGCATCCTCGACAGCCGGCAGAGCAACTGACGACGACACCCGCTGCCACTAACGCGGCGGCTCGCGAGCAGCAGTCTCACGGGCTCACGCAGAGACAGCAGTGGCGGCGTTCCCGCGCCCCTCTTCGCGGGGATACAGCACACTATACAGCCTCGAGCGGCTGCTCTCCGACGGGGCCCTCTCGGGTCCCACGCCGCGGTTCTCCCATGTGGCGTGACGGCGGCTCTCGTCGGCGTCCACGCGGTCCTATCTTGTGGATCAGTGGGGTCGACGGGGGCGGAGCGGAGAAGCAACTCGCGGTGAACCCATCTGGGTCTGAGCGAGCGTCTGTGTCGGGGCTGGGAACGCCTGGAATCGTCCTCGACGTAGTACCACCGATGCCCGGGCTCTTGACCGGATCACCACGCCTGGTGGCCGTCAGTGTATTCGGAATCGGGATGACGCCGATCGACGTCGATGCGTACTTTCCCGGCTCGTTTACGACGGTCCCGTATCGAAATCGAACGTCACCGAGAGCTGACCGACATATTTACAGTACGCCATTAATACGTCTGTTACTGGAGGTGAGACGCGCCACTGGCGGCGTCTCAAGGCATCCCGATGTCCGAAGAACCTAGCGGGGACGCAGAGAGCCGCCGGTCTCCTCCGTCCGAAGCGTTCGCTGCACTCAGTAGCCCTCTCCGGGTGGATATCCTCCGGGAGCTGTCCGCCCAGCAACGACAACTAGGTGACGATAGCCTCGGGTTCGCCGATTTGCGTCGACGGGTTGACGTTGAGGACTCCGGACGGTTCCGATATCATCTCAAACAGCTACAAGACACGTTCGTGCAGAAAACGGACGCGGGATACCGGCTCACGCACGCCGGGCATAGAGTCATCGCTGCGATCCTCGCGGGCACGTTCACCGGCGACCAGTCACTGGGGCCCGTCGAGCTTGATAGCGAGTGCCCAGAGTGTCACCGACCGGCAGTGGCGACGTACGAGGATGGACGCTGTCTCGTGTCGTGTGCAAACGACCACACCCTCTTTACCTGGAGCGTGCCGCCAAACGCCACTGCGAGCCTGGACCTCCCCGGGCTCATTGACTTGGCCGAGTTACTCGCCCTTCAAGCAGTCGAACAGGCGTTAGCGGGTGTCTGTCCGGAGTGTTTTGACCCGGTCTCGAGTCAGATCCGGACGGCCGAAGCAGCTCGGCCGGCGTTCCAGGGGGACTGTGAGTCGTGTGGCGCTCAAATCGCGGGCCCGGTCGATCTCTGCCTGCTCGTCGATCCGGAAGTCGCCGCGTTCTGTCACCGCCACGGTCACTCCCCTCAGGACGACCATGTCTGGGAGAGCCCGTTCGTCCGTGATGACGCAGAACTGGTAGTCCTCGATGACGACCCCGTCCAGATCGAGTACACCCTGACCCTTGATGGGGAATCGCTCTCCGGCGAGATCTCTGAGAACGGCCACATCACAGTACACCGAACAGGGTCGACTGAGGGTCAGTCAGACGCCCCGTAGAATATGCGCGGCAGCACTGGGTCGGCTCCTCGAGACATCTGTGACCCGCTGCAGTCCGGGCACTCCACACGTCGAGAGCAGTCGCTCTTAAAGCGACCGGGCGGGTTGGGTGCTACACGAGGCCTGTCAGTCCGCGGGCGAGAGCCGTCACTCATCGCGCCCTACGACTATGTCGAGGCGCAGTCGGTGCTATCCGTCTGATTCGATGTTGAGGAAGGACTCCCCGCCGATCACCACGCGAAGCGTGGACGGTCCCGAATGCGTGAACCGGTGGTCGTCTGTGGTCGATAGCGAGGAGCCACTCGCTCGAACGGTGTCACGACCGAGCGTGACTGCGTCGGGGCTGTCGAGGCTCGCGCTGACGTCGACGTCCAGTGTGTACGTTTGGCCGGGTGGGATGGGGATGGTGATCTCTTGGAGTTCGTCGGCCGGACTGGACAGAGTGGCTGCGAGGTACTCTTTCCCGTCTGATGCCACCGTAATCGAAGCCCGCGCGTCGCCTGATAGCGTGTTCGAGACGCGGATTCGGACCGGCTGTTCTCCGGTCATGGACGCATCGTCAGGGGAGCCGTCTGCGTCGTCAGTACTCGGGGGGAGGGCTGTTGCGCTTCCCGCCCCGGTAAGCGCGGTTACTCCTGCGAGAACGTCGCGGCGCTTCATGCTCTAAAAGATGATCTCGTGGTAACAAGTGCCTTCTGTCTGCGATCAGATCCGCTTCGTGTACGGACCGAAACCGACGTCCGTGCCTCGTTCGACAGCGCAGGCCGCTACCCCGAAGTCCATCGGAGTCGCATCGTCCTTCCGGCACGGCGGGGCGAGATCGGCTTCAGCGACGTAGATCGTCGGATTGGTTTCACGGGTCGTGCAGCCGTACCGGGTCGAGAGGCTCGGATACTGTGGACTGGAAGGGGTGGTAGGTTTCGAAGGGGGTGTTCGCATCGGTTCCTTGGAGCGCGAACGGAGGACGGTCGGCGTAAGAACGATACCGCCGTCCGGTTCGAAGGACGTGACACGGACCGTTCTTCCGATTTATCGCGAACGGGTACGGGGTGTTCGGGTCGCTCGGACGGGTCGTTTCCTCGTCGCCCTACTTCGTCTCGGGAAGCGGGACCGCGTCGCCCCAGAGCGTCTGGAAGTGGCGTTCGAGCTCATCCAGAACGGTATTGTCTTGCACGGCGACGACACCGAGGCGGTCGGCGTCCATCCACGGATGTGGGATGTCGATCGTCGCGGTCGCGGAATCCACGACGTCGAACGAGAGTTCGAGACCCGAGAGGATGCGGATTCGGATACCGTCGCGGACGTCGAAGCGCTCGAAGAACGAATCGGGAATCGTGTCGAGAACCTGTTCGCTCAGGAGGAGGGAGACACAAACGTCGGACTCGGCACCGGCGAAGAACGCGTCCACCTCCCGTTCGAGCGTCTCCCACGGGGCCTTCTCGTACGGGGGCCCGACGACTGCCTGGACTGACGACGTCGCTGTCCGCATGTGTTCTCGGAGCGCGACCTGCATCTCTTCGCTCCCGAGCGAGCCGAGCCAGATGTTACCTTCGACCGGTCGAGTCGGGAGAAGGTTCGACCGAACAGCCGAAGCAACCTCACAGTACCGCACCCATTCGCGTTGGAGTTCGGCAGTTCGCTCAGCCAGAAGTGTCGACACAGCGGCATCCGGTTCGACCGCGGTATATCGCGTCGGCTCTGTCGATTTCGCATGGACGAGCTGGCGCGTCTCGAGATCGTTGAGGACGTCGTAGATTCGGCCTCTGGGTACACCGCTCGCGTCCGACAGTGCAGCCGCGGTCGTCGAACCGCTGACGAGCAGCGTCCGATAGACTCGCTCCTCGTAACTCGAGAGGCCGAGTTCAGTGAGTTCCGTCATCCTCGGAGGGACCGCGGTTCGTGATTCCCCGCATCGACGGTTCGACACGACTGACAGGGCACCCACGTCGAGCGCCGTCGTCGCGAGACTTGCTCATCGGTCTCAATCGGGACGGTAGTCAGACCGAGGGAGCATATATCCACGGGAACCTGCTGCAAGTGACACCGCGTTTCAGAACACCAAACGTACACGAGGAGACAATCCCACCCATGAATCCGTACATCGTGCTCGCCGGCGCAATACTCTCCGAGCTCCTCGGAACGACGGCTCTCGAACTCTCTGACGGGTTCACGAACCTCGTGCCGAGCGTGGGAGTCGTCGTCGGATACGGGCTCGCGTTCTACCTCCTGTCGGTAACGCTCCAAGACCTCCCAGTCGGCGTCGTCTACGGGACGTGGGCCGCGCTCGGTATCGTCGGCGTCGCAGTGGTCGGTGTCGTCGTGTTCGGTGACCCGATCGACTCCATCGGCATTGTCGGCCTCCTACTCATCATCGCCGGGGTCTACTGTGTGAATATCCTCTCAGAGATGTCGGCTCACTAGCCCGCCAACGGGAGTCTCGGGACCGAGCGGCGATTCGCCGGAGGGACAGCCAGCGGGCGTCTGCGGCATCACTCTCCTCCGCGTCGGCGTCACGACCACAGTCGCCCGAATCGCTCGGGCGAAACACTACGACGACTCCCCCACAGCCTTTACTCGCTCCGCGGAGTCAGTATCGGTGTGAACCAGAAACGGGCCGTCGTCGCCGCCTTCGGCCTGCTCGTCACCGTCGCGCTGGCCGTGCTCGCCTACCGGTTCATCGCGCCGCTCACCGTCTCCGTCTTCCTCTACTACTCCACGCGCCGCTACTTCCACGCGCTCCGCCGCCTCCACCTCCCGCGGCGCGTCCGCGCCGTCTCCGTCCTCGTCTCCCTCGCCGTCCCGCTCCTCCTCCTCACGACCTACGCGGCCGTTCTCCTCGTCCTCGAAGCCCGGCACTTCGTCGACCAGTACGCGGTCGTCGAGACCGCCGCCGCGGCCTTCCCCGGCTTCGACGGCATCGATCGCATCCCCGAGCTCAGCGCGCACGGCCTCTACGAGGCCTATCAGGCCGGCGAGTTCGCGCCCTTCATCGAGTTCGCGAGCGAGCACGCGGCCTTCCTCACCTCCCTCGTCTCGGACTTCTTCCTCGGGCTCTTCGTCGTCATCATCGTCACCTACTACCTCCTCGTCGACGGCCACCGCGTCCGCGACTGGCTCCTCGGCTTCGACGACGACGGCGTCATCCGCGACTACTTCGAAGCCGTCGACGCCGAGCTCGAATCCGTCCTCTTCGGCAACCTCCTGAACGTCATCGCCATCTCCCTCATCGCCATCGGCGCGTTCGAACTCTACAACCTCATCGCGCCCGCCGCCGTCGAAATCCCCTACCCCGCGCTCGCCGGCGTCCTCACCGGCGTCGCCAGCCTCATCCCCGTCGTCGGCATGAAAATCGTCTACCTCCCGCTCGCCGCCGTCACCGCCCTTCCCGTCGTCCTCGGCGGCGACCAGTCCCTCCTCGTCTACGTCGTCGCCTTCCTCGTCGTCGCCGTGGTGGTCGTCGACACCATCCCCGACCTCCTCCTCCGCCCCATCCTCAGCGGGAAGAACACCCACGTCGGCCTCCTCATGCTCGCCTACACCATCGGCCCCGTCGTTCTCGGCTTCTACGGCATCTTCTTCGCCCCCATCCTCCTCGTGGCCGGCCTCACCTTCGCCACCACCACCCTCCCCCGCCTCCTCAACGAGGACGACGTCGACGCCGACGCGGATACGGACGGCGACAGTGACACACTGCCGCCAGACCAGCGCCGCCTCGACGACTTCGCCTGATCCGGAAGAGCCACAGTCGCACGCGCCGCTCGGACGGTACACGCACTGCTGGGGCGGGACGCGGCGCGGCTGGCGTCGGCGCTCGCGGACGGACGCGAAGGAATAGCTGCGAGAGAGAAGGAGCCGCGTTAGCGGACGGTGGGTTCGCTCACCGGCTCGGCGAACGCGACGGTGTCTTTCACGTCGGTGATTTCGACGTCGACCTGGTCGCCGGGCTGGGTGTCGGAGACGATGACGATGAAGCCGCGTTCGACCTTCGCGATGCCGTCGCCCTTGTCGCCGAGCGTGTCGATGGTGACCGAGCGAACTTCGCCCTCCTCGACGGGCGGACGCTGGCCGCGCGGCCCGCGGCGGTCCTGGTCGTCGTTCGCGGACGGCGACGACGACGGCGAGGACGCGGCCTTCCCGGCGTTCGTCCCGGCGGACCGCTCGGCGGCCGTCGCGTTCCCGGACGCGTTCGAGGCCGCGGACGCGAGGAGCGCGACGCGGTACGTCTCGTCGACGGACAGCGACCCGCTCTCGACGACTTCCTTCGGCACCGTGATGGTGTACTCGTCTGCTTCCTCCTGAATCGACGTCTCGAACAGCAGTCGAAGCGAATCAGATATCTCAGTCATTACGCCTGCTACGCGTCACAGCGTAAAAATCCCCGTGGATTCGACGACGTTACCAGTCGAAACGCTCGCCGGCGAGCCCGCTGCGAATCGGCGTCCGTACGCCCCCCGAGAGTTACCGCTGGCTACCCAGACACGGACTTATTTAAACAACCGTGATGAATGTGAGGGTATGCCAGGCGGCAGTGACATGACCCTACACCAGTTCCTGTGGCGCGGCGAGAACGTCTTCGGCGACCAGGAGATTATCTCCCGGACGCACGACGGCATCCACCGCTACACGTACAGCGAGTACGCAGACCGCGTGCGGAAGCTCGCGAGCGCCCTCGACGAGTGGGGCGTCGAAGAGGGCGACCGGGTCGCGACGTTCGCGTGGAACCACCACTGGCACCACGAGACCTACTTCGGGGTGCCCTGTCTCGGCGCGCAGCTCCACATGATCAACATCCTCCTGCCGGACTCCCACATCCAGCACATCGTCGAGGACGCCGAGGACGTCCTGCTCTTCGTCGACGCGACGATGGTGGAGAAACTCGACGCCGCGTACGACGAGGAGGCGTTCGACTCGGTGAAGCAGTTCGTCGTCATGGGCGACGAAGTCCCCGACACCGACCTCGACCCGGTCACGGACTACGAGTCCTTCATCGAGTCCGGCGACCCCGACTTCGAGTTCCCCGAGGTCTCCGAGGACCAGCCCGCCGGCATGTGTTACACGTCCGGGACCACCGGGAAGCCGAAGGGCGTCGAGTACACGCACAAGATGTACTGGGGGCACACGATGAGTATCATGACCGGCGAACTCGGCCTGATGAACACGGACACGGAGTTGACTATCGTCCCGATGTTCCACGTCTCCGGGTGGGGACGGCCGTTCGCCACCGTCGCGTCCGGCGCGACGCAAGTGCTCCCGGGACCGCATCCCGAGCCCGCGGACATCGCGTCGCTCGTCGAGAACGAGGGCGTGAACAAGACCGCCGGCGTTCCGACCGTGTGGCGCGGCCTCCTCCAGTACGCTCGCGAGGCCGACCCCGACCTCTCCTCGCTCGAATACGTGATGTCCGGCGGGTCCGCCGCGCCGCCGAAACTCATCGACGACTACCGCGAGGAACTCGACGCCGAACTCGTCGTCGGCTACGGGATGACCGAAACCTCCCCGGTGACGCACGTCGCCGAACACCGCACCGACACCCGCGACTACGAGGGCGACGACCTCACGGAGCTCCGCGCGCACGCCGGCCTCCCCAGCCCCGGCGTGATGATGAAGGTCATCGGCGACGACGGCGAGGAGGTCCCGTGGGACGGCGAGTCCCTCGGCGAACTCCTCATGAAGGGCCCGTGGGTCACCACCGAATACTTCAACGCCCCCGAGAAGACGAAGTCCTCTGTTACTGACGACGGCTGGCTCCGCACGGGCGACATCGTCCGCGTGACCGAGGACGGCTACGTCGACGTCGTCGACCGCGTGGACGACCTCGTGAAATCCGGCGGCGAGTGGATCTCTAGCGTCGAGGTCGAGAACCGCCTGATGGGCCACCCGCGAGTCGCCGAAGCCGCCGTCATCCCCGTCGACCACCCGCAGTGGGACGAGCGACCCGTCGCCTTCGTCGTCGTCGACGGCGACTTCGACGAAGACGAGCTCCGCGAGGAGCTGAAAGCCTACGTCGCCGAAGAGTACCCGAAGTGGTGGGCTCCCGACGCCATCCGCTTCATCGACGAAGTCCCGAAGGGCTCCACCGGGAAGTTCTCGAAGAAGACGCTCGTCGACGAGTTCATCGACGACGAACTGAAGCGCGAGGTCAGCGAATCCGCACCCGGGAGCCGCTGAACGCGGCGAAGCCTCGCGCCCCCTCAGTCCTCGGTCTCGTTCTCCGCCGCGACGCCGGAAAACCGAAATTCGAAGCGCGCGCCGCCGGACTCGCTGTCGGTGACGGTGACAGTCCAGCCGTGCGCGTCGACGATCTGTCGGACGATGGCGAGCCCGAACCCCGTGCCGTCGTCGGCGGTCGTGTACCCGATTTCGAAGAGGTCCTCGCGGTCGGCCGCGGGGACGCCGGGGCCGTCGTCCGCGACGAAGAACCCCTCGCCGTTCGCGAGGTCGCCGACGCGAACGGCGACGGACCCACCGCGCGCCCCGGCGTCATCCACGTCGTCACCGCGGGCGCGAGAACTCGGAGACCCGTGTTCGACCGCGTTCTCGCGA
Source organism: Halocalculus aciditolerans (assembly GCF_014647475.1). NCBI lineage: Archaea > Methanobacteriati > Methanobacteriota > Halobacteria > Halobacteriales > Halobacteriaceae > Halocalculus > Halocalculus aciditolerans. The sequence goes on from NZ_BMPG01000003.1 coordinate 399,306, forward strand.
GCCTGCGAGTGAGAGCTGGGAGACCCGTGTTCGACCGCGTTCCGGAAGAGGTTCTCGAAGAGTTCTGTGAGTCGGCTCTCGTCGGCGTCGACGGTGAGGCCGGTATCGGCGGAGAGGGTCGCGTCGTCGGTGTCGACGTGCGTCCAGGCGGTTTCCGCGACGGTCGAGAGGTCGCAGGTGTCCGGGTCGATGACGGTTTCGCCGTGGTGGGCGAGCGTCACGGCCTCGTCGAGCAGTTCCTCGATGCGACACAGGGCGGTTTCGACGGTGTCGAAGTGTTCGGCGTCGCCGTCTTCGCGGGCGGCGTCGAGGTAGCCGATGGCGAGCGTGAGCGGGTTGCGGAGGTCGTGAGCGAGCATCCCGGCGAACGTCTCCAGGCGCTCGTTCTGTTTGGCGAGGAGCTCCTCGCGTTCGACGACGTCGGTGACGTCGTGGAAGACGCCGACGCGCTCTTCGGTCGCGCCGACCGGCGAGACCGCGCCGGCGTGCAGTTCGGTGACGAGTCTGTCGCCGCGAGCCGCCCACTCGAAGCGCTCGCGCTCCACCGTGTCGCCCTCGGCGCGCCGGAGGACGGCCTCGGCGCGCGCCGCCGCGTCGTATCCGAGCGCGGAGAGCGGGCGGCCGATGAGGGACCCCTCCGGGACGTCGAACGCGTCGCGGAAGGCCTCGTTCGCGGCGGTCGTCTCGCCCCCGGGGGTGGTGAGGACGATGGGGTCGGGCGCGGACTCGAAGAGCGCGCGGAACCGTTCTGCCTCTCGCGCGCGCCGGTGGTCGAGTCGGCGGGTGAGGCGGCGGTAGTCGAGGAGGGTGCCGAGGCGGTGGCGGAGGGCGTGTCGCCGAACCGGGGTCTCGATGACGTCGGCGACGACGTCCCACGCGTCCGCGCCGAGGCGGTCGCCGTCCGGCGTGAGGAGGAGGACGGGGAGGAAGACCGGGTCGGCGGTTCGGACGCGCTCGCGGAGGGTGTCCCACGACCGCTCGAACGCCCGCTTGTCGACGATGCAGGCGTCGAAGGCGGTATTCTCGACGCCGCCGGTCGTGACGTCGTAGGTCTCACTGAGCGCGCGTTCGAGGAGGCGTCGGTTTCGGTCGTGGGCGACCGCGAGGTGGACGGTCGCGTCTTCGCGGCTCGAGTCGCCCGTCACGTCGCGCCCCTCTGCCGAGGTCGGTGTGAGTCCGTCGCCCGATTCACTCCTCACCGCTCTCTCCGTCGGGTTGGTTCCCGTAGAACTGCCTCGTTCGGTCGTCGTCGAACGCGTCGTCGAGCGCGTCGTCGGCTCGCTCCGTCACGGCCTGGAGGCGGGCTTCGAGGCGCTGGAGGTCGCCGCTGGGGGCGCGGCCGTCGGCGCTCCGGTTCTCCTTGAGCGCGGCGACTTTGGACGCGACGGCGAAGTACCGCTGTACGACCGCGTCGTAGTCGGCTCGCCGACACATCTGCTCGACGGCGTCCCGCAGGTCGCCCTCCGTGACGGGTTTCACGACGTAGTCGTCGAACTCCCAGTCGACGACGTCGAGCTCCGGTTGCACTGCGGTCACCATCACCACGCGGCAGTCGACCCCTCGCGAGCGGATTTCGGCGAGGACCTCCGACCCGGAACGGCCGGGGAGCCGCCGGTCGAGGAGAACGACGTCCACGCGCTCACTCAGGCTGTCCAGCGCCTCGTCGCCGTTCTCGGCCGTCACGAGGTCGTAGGAATCCCCGAGCCACCGGCGCGCCAAATCGAGGAACGCCGGTTCGTCGTCGACGACCAGTACCGTGCACTCTCCCATCTATATCAGGAAGCTAACTACCGCGGGGACAAAAAGATGTGTTTTGGTTACCGGCCCGGTTCCCACAACCGGGAATGGGCGCGGTCTTAACCTCTCTCGTCCTCGTCTAGCGAGTCGATGGAGTCGGAGACCCTGAATATCATCGACGAGACAGCAGTGACGATTCTCGCGGCGGCGAGCGCGGGTCCCGTCACCGCTGACACCATCCACGAACGCTCCAGCGTGCCGCAGTCGACGCTGTACCGGCGACTCGACCGCCTCGTCGACGCCGGACTCCTCCGGTCGGTCCCGCGACTGAACGACGACAACAACAATCAGTTCGTCTACGAGTGCACGCTGGAGGAACTCCGGCTGACCATCGACGACGGCGAGGCCCGCATCGTCGTCGTCACCAATCGCAGCGGGACGACCGAAACGGCGGAGCGAGCCGTCGGCACTCACTGTCCGGGGGCCGAGTGAGCGTCGAGGAGAATCCACCGACGCACGCCTTCGAGCGCGTCGACGCCCGCGTCCGAGTCGGCGTCTACCCGGTCACTCGCCACTGCGTCGTCGTTCCGCGGGCGTCGGCAAAACGGAGTGGACCACGTCATAGCATATTTCTGACAGTAGGTCTTTACGGGGTCGCGCCGAACGGCTAGGTAATGGAGGATGCGACCCGCGTCCGGCGGCTCGAAGCGTTGCATCGGACGACGCGGGAGTTGATGGAGGCCGAGACGTACCGGGAGGTCGCAACCGTGAGCGTTCGAGCGGCGTCGACGGTCCTCGGTCTGGACGCGAACGCCATCCACCTTTACGAGGACGGCGAGGGGCTCGTCCCGGTGGCGTCGACGCCGCACGTGGAGGAACTCGTCGGCGACCTCCCGACGTTCACCGAGGGGAACGGCATCGCGTGGCGGGTCTACGCGTCCGGCGAGCCGACCGTCGTCGAGGACGTCCGCCACGACCCGGACGTCTACAACCCGGACACCCCGATTCGGAGCGAGATGTTCCTCCCGCTCGGCGAGCACGGCATCCTCGTCGCGGGGTCGGCGACGACGAGCGCGTTCGACGACGAGGACCAGTCGCTCGCGCAGGTGCTCGCGACGAACGTGGAGGCGGCGCTCCGGCAGGTCGACCGGAAGCGCGAGCTCATCCGGAAGAACGAGCGCTTAGAGCGGTTCGCGAGCGTCGTCTCCCCCGACCTCCGCAGCCCGCTCACGACCGCGCGCGGCTACCTCGACCTCGCGCGCGAGGACGGCGACGCCGAGCACTTCGACCGCGTGGAAGGCGCGCTCGACCGCATCGAGAGCATCGTCTTCGACCTCCTCGACCTCGCGCGCGCCGGGGACGCCATCGAGGAGACGGAGCCGGTCGCGCTCGCCGCCGTCGCCGAAGACGCGTGGCGCGCGGTCGAGGGGGCGGGCGTCGGCTCCCTCGAACTCGACGAGGACCTCGGGCGGGTGTCCGCGGACGCGAGCCGCCTCCAGCAGCTTCTGGAGAACCTCTTCCGGAACGCGCTCGAACACGGCGTTCCCGCCGCTCACTCACACTCTCGCGGGAGTCCGGACGGACGCGGCGACGGCGCGGTCACGGTCCGCGTGGAAACGACGCCGGAGGGGTTCGCGGTCGCCGACGACGGCGTCGGCATCCCGGAAGACGACCGCGAGCTCGTCTTCAACTCGGGCTACTCGACGCGCGACGACGGCACGGGCTACGGCCTCGCCATCGTCGAGGAGATCGCGGACGCGCACGGCTGGAACGTCGCCGTCACCGACAGCGAGTCCGGCGGCGCGCGCTTCGAGTTCACCGGGGTCGAGACGGCGGCGTGACTCGCGGATTGGGGTTCCGCGCGGCTTAACTCGCTCCGCAGAATAGGCAGAGCCGATGACTACCCGCGTCGATGCGCTCGCCGCTCGCGTCCGTGACGCCGACGCCGTCGTCGCGTTCACGGGCGCGGGCGTCAGCGCCGCGTCCGGCATTCCGACGTTCCGCGGCGAGGACGGCGTCTGGGGCGACGAGTTCGACCCGGCGGATTTCCACGTCGACCGCTTCCGGAACGACCCGGCGGGCTTCTGGCGCGAGCGCCTCGCCCTCTACGAGCGCATGGCACCCGACGGGGTCGCGCCGAACGCCGCGCACCGCGCGCTCGCCGACCTCGAAGCCGCCGGAGAGCTGGACGCCGTTATCACGCAGAACACCGACGGCCTGCATCGGGACGCCGGAACGGAGTCGCTCGTGGAGCTCCACGGGACGAACCGCGAGGTCGAGTGCGTGGACTGCGGCGCTCGCGCGGACGCCGCGCCCGTCCGCGAGCGCGTCCGCGACGGCGACCTGCCGCCGACCTGCGAGGCCTGCGGCGGCCTCCTCAAGCCCGCCGTCGTCCTCTTCGGCGAACGCCTCCCGCGCGGCGCGCTCGACCGCGCTCGCGACCTCGCCCGTGAGAGCGACTTGCTCATCGCCACCGGCTCCTCGCTCACCGTCGAGCCCGCCGCGTCCATCCCGCGGAAAGCAACCTACGGCGGGTCGCTCGCGGTCGTCAACCTCGACTCGACCCCGCAGGACGCGCTCGCGGAGGTCGTGATCCACGACGACGCCACCGACGTCCTCCCCGCGGTCGTCGACGCAATAGTCGATAGTTAGTCGAGGAAGTCGCGGAGCGCGTCGACGTATGTCTCCGTTCGGTCTTCGACGACCCAGTGGTAGGCGTCGCCGAGTTCGACGATTTCCGCTCCGCCGCCGACGTCGTCGGCGAGCCGCTCGGCGTACTCGACGGGCTGCATGACGTCGTCCGCGCCCCAGAGCAGGAGCGTGTCCGCGGTGATGTTCGAGTAGTCGAGTTCGGTGGTGTGGCTCGTGTTCGTGGCGACGGCGCAGCGTTCGAGGGAGACGCGGCCGGCCTCGGAGCGCCACGGAGCCTTCATCCCCTCGACGAAGTCCGGGTCGGCGTCGCCGTGGACGCCGTCGGCGAACGCGAAGTCGAACGCCGCCTCGAACTCGTCGCTGCTCATTCGCGACACCGCGCCGGGGATGCTGAGGTCGTTCACGAACTCGACCGGCCAGGAGTCGTAGGCGACGGCGTTCGAGAGGACGAGGTTCGCCACTCGCTCGGGCTGGTGGGCGGCGAACCGGGAGGCGACGCCGCCGCCGATGTCGTGGCCGACGAGCGTCACGGCGTCGACGCCGAGGCCGTCGAGGAACGCGTCGAGCATCGCCTCCTGAGCGCGAATCGAGCGGTCGAAGGCGTCGGCGTTCGCGGAGTTCCCGTAGCCGAGTAGGTCCGGCGCGAGCACGCGGTAGTCGTCGGCGAGCGCGGGCGCGACGTCCCGCCAGAGGAACGACCACGTCGGAATCCCGTGCAGGAAGACCACGGGCCGGTCGTCACCGTCGGCGTCGCCGGCGTCGTAGTAGGCGACGCGGCGCGCCTCGCCGTCGACGGTTACGCTCCGTTCGTCCTGTCGGTCAGTCCACTCGGTGTGATCCATCGCCTACGAAATCGGGAAGAACCGTGATAAATCTCCGGCTCGCGGAAGAGGGGTCAGTCGACGATGCGCTCGGCGTCCTTGTCCTCGGAGTGGACGCCGGGGAGGGTGTCGAGGATGGCGTCGACGTCTTCCCCGCCGCGGTTGTAGTACCAGTAGCCGGCGAAGACGACGAGGCCGACGACGAGCCACGGGACGTAGACGGTGAGCGACCCCTGGTAGGCCTTCGTGAGGAGGCCGAGGGAGCCGACGGTGCCGAGGAGGCCGGTGATGGCGAGGCCGGCCTTGCTGTCGAAGCCGGCGCGGGCGGCGAGCTCCGGCCGACTGAACCGGACGTAGAGCGCGGTCGCGGAGACCGTGCAGTACGCGATGAGGTAGGAGAACGTCGCGATGACGATGACCTGCGTGAGGCCGGTGGAGTAGAAGGTGAGCGCGGACGCGACGACGTAGAGGGTAACGAGGCTCCAGTGGGGCGTGCGGAAGCGCTCGCTGACGGCGGAGAACTGCGCGGGGAAGACGTTGTCCCACGACCACGAGTACGGCATCTTGATGCCGGCGGCCATGACGGCGTGAACGGAAGAAGCGGTGGCGAGCAGGCCGCCGAACGCGACGACGGCGGTCGCGTTAAACGGCAGGAAGGTGGCGGCGGCGGTGGCGAGCGGGCGGTCGGAGTTCGCGAGCAGCGTGTAGTCGCCGACGACGCCGTAGATGACGGCCGCCGTCCAGACGTAGAGGAGGATGAGGATGGCGGTACCGCCGGCCATCGCGAGCGGGAGGTTCCGCGAGGGGTTCTTCACTTCCGCGCCCATCTGGCCGGCGACGGCGATGCCGATGTAGGCGTAGAAGAGCGGGACGGCGGCGGCGATGAAGCCGTTCGTCCCGCCGGTGAAGAAGGGCGTGTAGTTGCTCGGCTGGACGTTGAAGCTCCCGGGAATCACGAGGACGAGGATGGAGAGGATGAGGACGCCGAAGATGGCGTTCTGCGAGCGGCTGTAGGTCCGGACGCCGACGAGGTTCACGAGGAAGAGGACGGTGAGGAGGGCGAACCCGGCGAGGGTGGCGTCGACGCTCGGGTAGAAGACTTTGAGGTAGCTGCCGAAGCCGAGCGCGAGCGCGGCGTCGGCGGCCATGTAGCCGAGCCACTTCGACCACGTGACGAGAAACCCGGGCAGGCGGTTCCGGTAGGTCCGTGAGATGTAGGCGTAGGAGCCTGAGGCGGCCGGGAAGATGGTCGCCATCCACGAGTAGTTCACCGCGATAGCCATCGCGAGAATCCCGGAGAGGACGACGACGAGGATGATGCTGGGGCCGGTCGTCGCGGACGCGGTGCCGAGGGTGACGAACAGGCCCGCGCCGAGCGTGCCCGCGATAACGGTGCTCATCGCGCCGAGCAGCCCCATGTCGCGGGAGAGGCTGCGGTCGTCGCGGCTCGAGTTACTTGGCATGGGCTACCATAGTTCACACTTCGGGCATAGTACCGGCCTCTAGCATGAACGGGTCGCGGGGGAGCGCCGTCGAGGGGGCTACTCGGGGCGGCCGAGGAGTTTGGCTTCGGCCTTCCGGAGGTGTTCGAGAAGCGTCGCCTTGGAGACGTCGAGGTCGTCGGCGAGGTCGGCGGCGGAGACGTGTCGCGGCCACGCGTAGTAGCCTTCGTCGCGCGCGGTCTCGAAGACCTCGCGCTGGCGCTCGGAGAGGTCGTCGAGGGGGAGGACGCCCGCGCCGCTCTGTTCGGTGGCGGTGACGCGACTCACCGCGATGTCGGCGTCGAGTTCGGCTTCGATGTCGGCGAGGCGGTCGAGGGCGTCGTCGCGCGTGCAGTCCGCGATAACGGTCCACGACTCGCGGCCGTCGGCCATCCGCACCGGCTCGTCCGGGATGAATCCCCGGGAGACGAGCGCGTCGTTGATGCTCTTCTCGATGTCGTAGCGGACGACGAGCCGGCGGCTCGCGTTCCCCGGGATGGTCTCGTCGACGACCCCGGGGTCGTCGACGACCCAGACCGCGTCGGTGAGCGGCGACGCCTCGATCTCGTCGACGAGTTCGTCCACCTCCTCGGTCGTCTCGGCGTACGCCGTGAACCGCCCGTTCGCCTGCCCGTCGACCGTGTAGACGCCGTGGCCGAGCAGGCCGGCGTCGACGGCCTCCGTCACTTCGAGCGTCCAGCACTCCGGATGCCAGAGGTCGAGCGTCAGCCGCACCGCCCGCCACCCCCACTCCCTCGCTCGCTCCGCCGCTTCGCCCCGCGTTCCCCCGTCCCGTGAGCCCCGTGCCGGCGTGCCATACCTCCGCGTAGGCCGGGTACCGGCAAAAGCACGTCGTCGGACCGTTCATGAGAGGGAGGGTGTACTTTCCGGCGACTCGCGCTAGCTAGGCCCATGGACCTACGCAGTGCGTTCGACGCCCCGGCTCCCGCAATCGTCCTCGCCGAGGGCGCGTTCGGCGACGTCGCCGGGAAGACCGCGAACGGAGTCGTCATGCACTCAGAGCTGTTCGACGCGCGGGCCGTGGTGGACTCGACGACGGCCGGCCGGTCGGCGCGCGACGTCCTCGGGAAGCCGGACGCGCCCGACGTGCCGGTCGTCGAGTCAGTGGCGGACGCCCTCGACGCGCGCCCGGACGCGGCGGTGCTCGTCGTCGGCGTCGCCCCCGCTGGCGGCGACCTCCCGGAGGCGTGGGCCGACGACATCGAGGACGCTATCGCGGGCGGCTGTGACGTCGTCTCCGGCCTCCACACGTTCCTCTCGGAAGACGCCGAGTGGCAGGCGCTCGCCGCCGAACACGGCACTCGGTTGTTCGACGTCCGGAAACCGCCGAGCGACCTGCGCGTCGCGGACGGGAGCGTCGAGGACGTCGACGCCGATATCGTCCTCACCTGCGGGACGGACTGCGCGGTCGGGAAGCGCACGACGACGTTCGAACTCTACCGGGCCGCCCGGCAAGCCGGCCTCGACGCCGGCTGGGTCGCCACGGGCCAGACGGGCATCATGGTCGGCGCACAGCAGGGCGTCGTCGTCGACCGCGTGCCCGCCGACTTCGCCGCCGGCGTCGTCGAGTCGATGGTGAAGGACGTCGCCGCCGACCACGACCTCGTCTTCGTCGAGGGGCAGGCGTCGCTCGCCCACCGCGCCTACGCGGGCGTGACGCTCTCGCTCCTCCACGGCGCGTGGCCGGACGCCGTCGTCCTCGTCGACGACCCGACGCGAAAAACACGGGGACCGTTCCCGCGTTTCGAGCTCGGCGGCGTCGAGGCAGAGCGCGACCTCGTCGCCGCACACTCCGACGCCACCGTCGCCGCGCTCTCGACGTGGGGCGACCCCGAGAGCGAAGGGGAGAAACACGGTCTACCGACGGCGAACGTCTACCGCGACGGCGGCGCTGCCGACCTCCTCGACGCCGTCCGCGACGCCCTATGACGGTCACCGACCTCGCGGTCGAGCCGCTCGACCTGGCGATGACCGCGCCGTTCGAAATCGCCACCGGGACGCAGCACGCCGCCGAGAACGTCCTCGTCACCGTCACGCTCGACGACGGCACGCGCGGGTTCGGCGAGGGCGCACCGGCGACGAGCGTGACCGGCGAGACGCAGGCCGCGACGCTCGAAACCGCCCGGGCCGCCGCCGCGCTCGTCGAAGGCGAGGACGAAGCGCAGTATCGCGACCTCGTCGCGGCCGTCCGCTCGACGTTCCCGAAGCAGCCGGCGGCGACGCTCGCCGTCGAAACCGCCGTCCTCGACGCGTACTGTCGCCGCCGCGACCTCCCGCTCGCCGCGCTCTTCGGCGGCGCGCCCGACACCGTCGAGACGGATCTCACCGTCCCGATTCTCGACGCCGGGGTCGCGCGCGAACGCGCTGCGACCGCGGTCGAAGACGGGTACGAGACGCTGAAAGTGAAGACCGGAACCACCGTCGAGCGGGACGTCGAGCGCGTCGCCGCGGTTCGAGACGCCGCTCCCGATGCGACGCTCACCGTCGACGCGAACCAGGGGTGGACGCCGAACGAGTCGGTTCGATTCGCGGACGCGCTCGACGACCGCGGCGTCGACCTCGCGCTCCTCGAACAGCCGGTCGCCGCCGCCGACCTCACCGGGATGGCGCACGTCCGGGAACGCGTATCGGTCCCCGTCGGCGCGGACGAATCCGTCTTCACGCCCGACGACGCCGTTCGGGTGGTTCGCGCGGACGCCGCCGACGTCCTGAACGTGAAGCTCGGCAAATCCGGCCTGCTCGGCGGGCAGGCGATCGTCGAGGTTGCACGGGCGGCGAACCGCGAGGCCATGGTCGGCTGCATGGTCGAATCCTCGCTCGGCACGCACGCCGCCGCCCACCTCGTCGCCGGTGACGGCCGGTTCGCTCACGTCGACCTCGACAGCAACCGCCTCCTCGCCGAAGACCTCGGCTCCCTCGAACGCGGTCCCGTCATCGAGCCGGCCGGCCCCGGCCACGGCGTCGAGCCCTGACCGCTCGCGCGACCGCACACCCATCGAGTTTGAACGGGCATCGGTCGAGTGGGCGAGGTGTGACCGCGTTCGGCCCGGACCGACAGCGGGAGGTGGACAGCGCGGGGAAGCTTGCCGGCGAGACGCCGGACCGCCCACCGAACTCCGAGGCGCTGGAGGCGTCGGCGCTCGACGCTGCTCTCCGAGGGGGCGTACGGTGCGCCGCCGGGAGAGAGAGAGCGCGCCACGGGGGTCCGCGGTGAGGAACTGCCGTTCACGGAGGAATAGATTCGACTGACACACCGGCCGGTCCCATCGGCAGAGTCGGAGACGGCGTCCTCTCGCTCCAGTTCAGCCTGCGGTGCCTAGGGTGTCTCATACCTCGAACGGGGGAGGCGTCGGGACTGAACACGGCTCCGATCAGTTCGTGGAGTGACTCCGGCTCGCGGGGCCGAAGAAGGTGTAGAGCACGTACGTGAACAAGCAGACGTTCACGGCGGCTAGCAGGACGACGAGTTGGCCTTCCACGAGTAGAAACGCGAGTACCGGTATCAGAGCGAGGAGCGCCAGTCCGGCCAACCAGCGGGTCGACATCTCTGCCATAGTCGTAGGTGAAGTGAAGGAAGTGTTAAGCGTAGCGGTCAGTCCCAGGTACTGGGTACGCTAACAACGGCTTATCTGTAGCTGTCTAAATTTCCGCGTATGAACTGGGCCATCTGGCCGAACATATCAACTCCAGTTAGTATGACTGGCGGCGTTTCGACCGCACCTCGGAGGGGGAGTGATGACTAACTCGCCCCGGAAACCGACTCGACGCCGATTCATTCAAGCGGGGGCGACGGCCGCCGCGGCCGCCGCTGCGGTCGGAACGACGTCGGCGCAATCGGGCGGCGACTACGGCGGCTGGTTCGGGAGCTCGACGGGCGGAGAGACACAGAACTACGACGGGACGACGGTCGACAAGACCGGACAGGATTCGGTGACCGTCAAGGTCGGAACGGAGGGGAACAACGGGACGTACGCGTTCTCCCCACCCGCGGTGAAGATCTCGCCCGGGACGAACGTCCAGTTCGAGTGGGTGTCGAACACGCACAACATCAAGGTTCAAGAGCAGCCGTCTGACGCGAACTGGCAGGGCGAACCGGCGATCAAGAACACGGGGTACTCCTACTCCCACACCTTCCAGACTGCGGGCACGTACAAGTACTACTGCGAGCCGCACCTCGCACCCGGGATGAAGGGCGTCATCGTCGTCGCGGGCGGCGGCGGCGGGAGCGGCGGCAGCGAGAGCGCGGACTGGGGCGACTGGTTCACCGACGCCGGGAGGGGCGGGGAAGTCAAAAACTACGACGGGACGACGGTCGACAAGACCGGACAGAGCGAGGTAACGGTCGACGTCGGCGCGGACGGGAACGGCGGCCCGTACGCGTACGCGCCGCCCGCAGTGAAAATCGATCCCGGGACGGAGGTAACGTTCAACTGGGTGTCGGACACGCACAACATCCTCGTCGAGAACCAGCCGTCGGACGCGAACTGGCAGGGGAAACCCGAAATCAAGAACACGGGGTACTCGTACTCCTACACCTTCCAGACGTCGGGGACGTACGAGTATTACTGTGAACCCCACCTTTCGCTCGGCATGAAGGGCGGCGTCTTCGTCACCGGATCCGCAAGCGGGGGCGGCGGCGGCGGCGGTGGCGGCGGCGGCGGCGACAGTTCGTCTGCCGGGGGGCTCGTGCAGTTCCTGGCGGCGTTGGTATTCGCTCCCGCGGTCGTTGCCCTCCTCGCGACGGCGTGGTATCTCATCGACGACTACCGACAGCGGCGCGCGGAGCGGGAGCCGGAGACGCCGACAGCGCCCCCGGAAACCGTCGAAGCGGCGCGTCGAGAGCCAGAGAACGCGATCCCGCACGACGAGTACGATCCGTGGGGGACGGCGACGCTCATCGCCGGCTACCTCGCGATCATCACGATCGCGTGGATCCTCATGTACTTCATCGAATTCCTCAGCCACGGGCCGCACATCCTCGGGTGATTACGTAATGGACATACACCGATACGAGAAGATCTGGATCGCTATCTCACTACTGTTCATCGTCGGACTGATCGCCTCGGTCGTCTACGGGGTGATCGGTCTCGGCGTGACGACGACCGGGAACTCCCACGAGACGATCAACTCGAACGACCTCTCGAACACCGAGTTCGCGGACCCCGGAGGGCGCTGGGTGGAGTCTGATCACTACGTCGTCGACGTCGTCACCCGGCAGTTCTTGTTCCAGCCGGGGACGCAGACGCCAATCATGGTCCCGGCGAACACGACTGTGACGTTCCGCGTGGCGAGTCCGGACGTCGTTCACGGATTCGAGGTCGTCGGGACGAATATCAACGTCATAGTGGTCCCCGGTCAGGTGAACAGATTCTCGACCACGTTCGATCAGCCGAATACGTACGGGATCGTCTGCAACGAGTACTGCGGTGCCGGCCACCAGAACATGCAAGGACAACTCGTCGTCGTTCCTCGGTCCGCGCTGCCTCCGACCGAGAACACGACGGCAAACCAGACGTCGAACAGCACGCAGAGTGACCGCTCGAGCAGGACCCCGCTGAATACCGTGGTCGGGGGTGATCGGTGATGGCGTTCGTCGACGAGCATCCGTTCGAAGCGAAGATCGCTCGATTGAACATCGCCGTTGCGCTCGTCGCCGTCGGGATCGGCGGCCTCTTCGGACTGCTCCAGGCGTGGTTCCGGGCGGACTTCGTCCGTTCGTTCTTCTCACCGACGCAGTACTACGCGATACTCACCGCCCACGGCGTCCTGATGGCGCTCGTCTTCACGACGTTCTTCACCGTCGGCCTCTTCACGTGGGGCGTCACGCGCAGCCTCGGACGTGGCTTCCACGACCGGCGCGTCACCTGGGGCTGGTTCACGCTGATGACTCTCGGGCCGATTCTCTCGTTCGTCTCGGTCCTCGGCGAGTTAGTCAGCTGGATCCCGCTTCACGCCACAGTCCTCTACACGTTCTACGCGCCGCTCGAAGCGTCCCCGACCTTCTACGTCGGACTCGCGCTCCTCGTCGTCGGCTCCTGGGGCGCGGGCGTCGATTTCCTCTGGTCGCTCTACGACTGGCAGCAGCACAACCCGGACACGCGAATCCCGCTCCAGACGTTCATGGCGGTCGCGACGATGCTGCTCTGGTTCCTCTGCTCGGCGGGCGTCGCCATCGAGGTGGTCTTCTTCCTCCTCCCCTGGTCGCTCGGCTGGATCCCGGCCGTCAACCCGCTGCTCACGCGCACGCTCTTCTGGTACTTCGGGCACGCAGTCGTCTACTTCTGGCTGTTACCCGCGTACTTCGTCTGGTACTCGCTCCTGCCGAAGTTCTCCGGCGGACGCCTCCTCTCTGACTCGCTCGCTCGCGTCGTCTTCCTCCTCTTCCTCCTCCTCTCGACGCCGGTGGGTCTCCATCACCAGTTCAGTGACCCCGGCATCTCCCAGGGGCTGAAGTTCGTTCAGATGGTGAGCACGTACTTCATCCTCCTTCCGAGCCTGATGACCGCGTTCACTGTCGTCGCGAGCATGGAGCACGGCGCTCGACAGCGCGGCGGCACCGGCCGCCTGAGCTGGCTACGCGCCCTCCCCTGGGAGAACCCCGCGTTCTCCGGCTGCGCGCTCGCCGGCCTGATCTTCGCCGCCGGTGGCTTCGGCGGGATGGTGAACGCCGGGCTGAACATCAACGCGATGATCCACAACACCATCTGGGTGCCCGGCCACTTCCACCTCACCGTCGGCACTGCCGTCGCCCTCACCTTCATGGCCGTCACCTACTGGCTCTTGCCGCAGCTCACCGGCAAACGTCTGCGCCACCGGACGCTCGCGGCCGTCCAGCCGTACCTCTGGTTCGTCGGCATGGTCGTCATGTCGAACGCGATGCACCGAGAGGGACTCGCCGGCGTCCCCCGCCGTACCTCGCTCCCCCAGTACTCGCAGGTGACGTTCAACCTCCCCATCACCGGACTGGGAGAGACGCACCTCCAGCTCGTCGGGGGCGCTGCGCTGCTCTTCGTCTCCCTCTGTTGCTTCCTCGTCGTCGTGCTACAGACGTGGCGGGGTGAACGCGGCGCGATGCCGCTCGCCGTGAACGGTCACGTCCCCGAGCCGCTCTCGGGAGCCGACGCCGGCCCCGGGATCCTCGACGACTTCCGCCTCTGGTTCGCGATCGCCGTCCTGCTCGTCGTCATCGCCTACGGCATCCCTATCGCACAGATGATTCAACACGGGCTCTTCGCGCCCGGCTCCGCTCCCATCCCCGCCTAACAATGACAGAGAACACGCAGTCTGAGACCGCCGAGACGCGGTCGGCGAGTCGCGCCAGCAACGTCGAGGACGACGTGTGGAGTCGCCGCTCCTACATCAAGTACCTCGCCCCGATCAGCGTCGCCGTCCCGGTCGTCGTCGAGGGGCGCACGCTCGTCGGCCTCCTCCGTCAGGACTTCGCCAGCGGAGGGAGTTCCTATTCGAAGCCCACCGGCGTCGACGTCGGAATCGGTGGCGAGCTCCGCCCGGATACGCCGACGCGGGAGACGCTGCGAAACGCCGCGATATCCTCGACGAGCGACGGTGAACGACTCGTCCTCTCTGCCGGTGTGAAGAACACCCAGCAGGCGGCCTACCGATTCAGTCTCGGTGCCGTCACGACCGACGGGGGGGAGACCGTCGAAGGGGGCGGTCAGACCGACCCCGTCTCACCGGGCGGGACGGCTACCGTGCAGTCGACGTACACGCTCCCTGCGGATGCGACGCCGAAATCGGTGGACACGACGGTCACTATCGGGGGGCGGACTTCGAAGAAGACCGTCCAGCTGGCACCGCTCCCGGCCGCGCAGAGGAACGAGTAACCCTCGACCATGCCGTCCTGTACACTCTGCGGGCTCGAGACGCCCCAGCCGCCCGTCACGGACGACGGCGCGGACGGTCGCTTCTGCTGTCGCGGCTGCCTGGAAGTCGCCCGCACGCTCGACGACGCCTCGGCGGCTGACGCCGAGACGGCGCGAGATGCACTCGCCGCGGATGCGGACGCAGACTCGGTCCCGGACGACGCGGAAACGGCGTATCTCGCCGTGGACGGGATGCACTGTGCGACCTGCGAGGCGTTCCTTCAGTCGCGCGCGCAGGAGTCAGACGGCGTCTTCGACGCGGACGCCAGTTACGCGGGAGACGCGCTGAAAGTCACCTACGACGCCGACCGAACCGACCCCAGTGAGCTCGCATCGGCCGTCTCCGGCTACGGCTACCGCGTCCGCCAGCGCGGAGCGGACGTCGACGAATCCGCGACGCTCACGGCGTCCGTGCGCTTGCTCCTCGGGGGGTTCTTCGGGATGATGGTGATGGTCTACTACGTCCCCTTCCTCTACCCGGTCTACCTCGGCGGAGCGCCCCTGCTGCCGTTCTTCACCACGTCGAGCGTCGCCGGCCAGTACCTCCTCTGGAATCTCGCCGTCTTCGCGGGCGCGGGGACGGCGATAGCGGGCTACCCGATCTTCCGCGGGGCGCTCGTCAGCCTCCGCGCCCGCCGGCCGAACATGGACCTGCTCGTCGCGCTCGCGTCCGGGGCCGCGTTCGGGTATAGCGTCCTCGTTCTCCTGCTCGGCGGCACCGAGGTGTACTTCGACGTCTCCATCGTCGTCGTCCTCGTCGTGACGCTCGGCGAGTATCTGGAAACGCGGATCAAGTCCCGGACGACGGAGCGGCTCCGAACCACGACGACGGAGCGGGCGCAGACCGTCCGCGTTCGGACGACCGACGGGGTCGAGCGCGCGGCACTCGAGTCGGTCGACGCCGGCGACCGCATCGTCTTGCGGAGCGGGGAGCGCGTTCCCCTCGACGGCACCGTCACTGACGGGGAGGGTGCCGTCGAGGAGTCGCTGCTCACCGGGGAGTCCCGGCCGCGGCAGGTCTCCGTGGGCGACGCCGTCGTCGGCGGAAGCCGCCTGGTCGCCGGCGGCGTGACAGCGCGCGTCGCCGACGGGACCGAGCGGACGCTCGACCGGATCACCGACGCGCTCTGGGACGCCCAGACCACGCACAGCGGTGTCCAGCGGCTCGCCGACAAGGCGGCCGCGGTCTTCGTCCCGGGCGTCTTCGGGCTGTCGGTGCTCGGACTGCTCGCGCACCTCGCCCTCGGAACCGCTCCCGAATCCGCGCTCCTGATCGCGTTGACCGTCCTCATCGTCTCCTGTCCCTGCGCGCTCGGCCTCGCCACGCCCCTCGCAGTCTCGCGCGGCATCCGAACCGCGCTCGAGGCCGACGCGATCGTGACGGATTCGAACGTCTTCGAGCACGGCGGCGACATCGACGTCGTCGCACTCGATAAGACGGGCACGCTCACGACCGGGGAGATGTCCATCGAGGACGTCGCCGGGGACCGGAGCGCCCTGCGCGCGGCGGCCGCGCTCGAAACCTACGTCGACCATCCGGTCGCCGAGGCGGTCTGCGAGTTCGCGACGGCGGACAACGCCAGCGTGAGCGGCGTTCGGAACCACGCGCACGGGGTCTCGGGACGCGTCGATGGCGACGAGGTCCTCGTCGGCGACCCGGACCTCTTCGAAGCGCGGGAGTGGCGTGTTCCCGCGGCGCTCGCGGACCGCATCGACGACGCCGCGAGCGAGGGGTACGTTCCGGTGGTCGTCGGGGTCAGCGGCGAGGCGACCGCGGTCGGACTGGCGGCCGACACGCCGCGGTCAGGCTGGCGGGAGGTCGTCTCGACGCTCGCGGACGACCATCGCGTCGTAGTCCTCACCGGTGACCGCGCGGAGCGCGCAGCGCCGTTCCGCGCGTGCCCCGAAGTCGACCGCGTGTTCGCGGGAGTCCCGCCGGAGGGGAAGGCCGCGGTGATCGACCGCCTCCGCGAACGCGAGACAGTCGCGATGGTTGGAGACGGGACGAACGACGCGCCCGCGCTCGCCGCCGCGGACGTCGGCGTCGCAGTCGCCGACGGCGTCGAGCTCACGACGGACGCCGCGGACGTCGTCGTGACAGCCGGTGGCTTCGACGTCGTTCCGACCCTGCTCGCCGTCGCGAGCGCCACTCGACGGCGGATTCGCACGAACCTCGCCTGGGCGTTCTGCTACAACGCCGTGGCCGTCCCGCTCGCGCTCCTCGGCGTCCTCAATCCGCTCCTCGCCGCGGTCGCGATGGGGGCGAGCAGCCTCTTCGTCGTCGCGAACAGCGCGAGAACGCTCGACGGAGTAAGCCGATATCGCGCGCGCCTGCCGTTCGCTCGAGCGCGGTCGCGGATCGAGCGGGTGGTCCGCGCGTGACGACGACTCGCCGGTCGCGAGCGGGTCTCGCCGCGCTCGTCGCCGTCGAAGCAACGCTCCTGGCGTGGTACGTTCTGACGGCGAACTCGTCGATACTCGCGCCGCGCTACCTCCTCTACCCGTTCGTGTGGACCACCGCCGGAGCCGTGGCGGTGACGCGAGCGTGGCCAGTCAGTGGCGGCCGCAGGCGCCGACTCCTGGCGGGGGGGCTCGCCGTTGTCTACCTCGGCGTGTTACTCGTCGCGAACGGCGTCGTCGCCACGACCGCCGCTCCGCCGTCACTGACAGTCTCGTGGCTTCCCCCCGGCTGGGGACCGGCGGTCCTCGCGACGACGTCCGGTCTCCGGGTGGCGATCATCCCGTTCAAGCTCGTCGGCGTCCTGTCGCTCACCTACCTCGTCTACGCGCGCCTCGTCGACGCGGCCGCACTGGCGGCGAGCGCCCTCGTCGGGTTGTTCTCCTGTGTCAGTTGCACGTATCCACTCGTGACTGCGCTCCTCGGCGGCGGGCTCGGCGGCGGTCTCCTCGGGGCGATGTCGCAGTCACCGTACGCGTACGACGCGTCGACGGTCGTCTTCCTCGTCACCCTCGTCCTTCTCGATCGATCGTTCGCGCTCCCCGCTCGGTTCGTCACCGCGATACGGTGGGCGATTGGTCGAGCGACCCCGCCGCACGCCCACTAGGCGCGTGCACCCGCTATCGGTTGCGAGCCGATTACCCGCATCGCGACTTCGAGGCGCGTCGGGTGGCATCACTCGCTAACCCGGGGGACTGTCGCGGTCGACCCACGAGACGGTTCGTGCGTTCTGCGACGACGCGTTCCCGTAGTTGAACGCCCGCCCGTTTCCGGTCGTTCGAACGCGCGCTGCCCGACGTCTGGCGCGCCCAGGCGACGTCTACCGGTTCGAGGAGACCGGCGTCGGGGGCTGTCCGTGCGAGCGGGTCGAAGCGGACGGCTACCCTCGCCGCCGGCGCATACGTCGAAGGCGACGCGCCGCATCTGCCGTCCCGCGCGGCGGGTCTTGAGACGCCCCCGGCGTCTGATACCTCCCGCGCAGCCGGCCTCCGATAACGGCTCCCGGATAAGTCCGACAGCCGAACGAGTTCGGGGAGACACCGACAGTGGAGGCACGCATACGTCGGCTATGGGCGACCGAACGAGACGTCTCGGACGGGCGGTGTCGACTAGAGGCGCGTACGCGGCCGGTGCGGTCGGTGTGCTCGCCGGCTACGTCGTCGCGGGTGAGCGCGGTGCCGTCGCCGTCGGCGCTGCCGGCTACTTCGGCGTGAAGTCCATGCAGAGCCTCTACAAGGGACTCTAGAGCGGGGGAAGCGCGGCGACGGTCTACGGTCCTTTGAGCCGGAGTGACGGGGCGGCCTCACTCGAACGGGTTCACGTGCGCCGGGCGACGACCGTGCCGCGAACATGTTCGGGGACACATTCTGGACCGTCCGGTGGCTCCCTCCGAGTAGGCACTGATGGCTGACGCAGACCGACTCACTCGATGCTCGGACCGACGCGAGGTGGCCCGCTGATGCTTCAGGAGTATCGACCGGGACAGCGGGCCGGCGAGTCGCCCGACGACGGCGACGAGTTGGTGACCGTCCTCGACGACGCCGACGAGTTGGTGGCCGCCCTCGACGACGCCGACTGCCGTGCGTTCCTGCGTGCGCTCGACGAGCCGCGGACGGCCGCGGGGCTCTGTCAGTGCTGCGACGTCCCGTCCTCGACGGCGTACCGGAAGCTCGACCGTCTCGTGGACGTCGGCCTCGTCGACTCGAAGGTCAAGGTCCGCAGCGACGGCAACCACCGAAAGCAGTTCTCCCGCACCGTCGACGCCGTGACGATCACCGTCGACGACGACGCCCGCCTCGAGCGGGAGTGACGCGGCCGTCCGTCTCCGAGGTCGTCCTCGGCACCGCCCGCCGCCCCCGGGGCGACGGCGGGCGGTTCGGGACGTCACTGACCGACACAGCGCTCCAGTATTGCAGTACCCATACAAACACTTTTGCCCGTGAGAACCCTACTTCGGGCCAGTAATGGCTGATTCGATGCACGAGATGCTCCAGCGGGACATGGAGTGTGAGGGCCTCTTGGAGTGCTTCCACGGCCTCGGCGAGATCGACAAGGAGGTGTTTCGGGAGCTCACGGAGAGCGCGGAGCCGCTCACCATCGACGACGTCGCAGAGCGCGTCGACCGCGAGCGCTCTACCGCCTACCGCTCCGTGCAGCGCCTCCTCACCGCGGGCTTCGTCCGGAAGGAGCAGGTGAACTACGAGCAGGGCGGCTACTACCACGTCTACGAGCCGCGCGATCCCGACGTCGTCGCGCAGGACCTCCAGCGGATGCTGAACGACTGGTACGCGAAGATGGGCCAGCTCATCGGCGAGTTCGCCGAGACGTACGGCGACGCGAACGCCGACTCCGCGACCGCCGAGTGAGAACGAGACGGACTACTTTTCGTCGACGCGGACGCGTTCGCCGCGGCCGGCGGCGGCGTGGGCGGCGGCGACGGTCTGCATATCGACGAGGCCGTGCGCGCCGTCGAGTTCGAGGGGCGTGTCCGTGAGGAAGCCGTGGGCGGCGTAATCGAAGATTTCGGTCATCTGGTTCGTCGTCGGCGTGTCGACGTCGACGGTGCGGTCGTCGACGGTGAGGCGGAAGTCGGTCTCCATGTGGAACGCGGGTTCGATGCGGACGCGGCCGTCGGTGCCCGTGAGTTCGAGGTACGAGCCGTCGTGGGCGCGCTGGCTCGTGGTGAAGGTCGCGTCGACGCCGCCCTCGTACTCGACGAGGAGCGCGGCGCGTTCGTCCGGCACGTCGTCGAAGGCGTCGTGCTCGGAGCGCATCGTCGCCTGCACGGCGACGGGGTCGGCGTCGAGGAGGAACCGCGTCGTGTTGATGGAGTAGATGCCGAGGTCCATCACGGAGCTCCCGTACCCCGTGAGCTCGGGGTCCAGCCGCCACTGGTCGGGGTCGGCGAAGATGTCGAGGAGGCGCTGGGTGTTCTCCGAGTGGACGAACCGCGGGTCGCCGATGACGCCGTCGCGGACGAGGTCGCGGACCCGGCGGATGACGGGTTCGGTCTGCATCCGGTAGCCGACCGCGAGCGCGACGTCCTCGGCCTCACAGACCCGAACCATCTCCGCGGCGCGCGGTGCCGTCGCCTCCATCGGCTTCTCCGTGAGGACGTCCTTCCCGAGTTCGGCGGCGGTTCGCGTGAACTCCAGGTGGGTGGCGTTCGGCGTGCAGACGTAGACCGCGTCGTACTCTCCTGACGCCGCGCCGTCGTGGAACGCCTCGTAGGTGAGCGCGGCCGCCGCGGTGTCGACGTCCGCGGCGACGTCGCGGGCTTTCTCCCGCGAGCTCGACACGAACACCGTCGCCTCGCAGAAGTCCGAGTCGGCGACGGCGGGGAGCGCCTCGTCGACCGTCCACCAGCCGAGGCCGACGAGCGCGAACCGCACCGTTCCAGACGCATCCGTCTCCCAGTCCCGGTCGTCGAACGCAGAGAGATAGCTCGATAGCGACATACGTCTCGATACTGCGCTCCGCCGCATAAAGCCGCGGGACGCCGCGACCGGGCTGCCGGATGCTGAACGCTTTTCCACGCGACACCCGTCACTCCGGGTATGCCTTCACTCGACGAACTCGGCTTTGTCTCGCTCGGCGACACCGGCCTCCAGACCAGCGAACTCCAACTCGGCACGTGGCGGTTCGGCAAGGAGACCGAAGAAGGGAACGTCGAAATCGGCGAGGAGCGCGCGTACGAACTCCTCGACGCCTACGAGGCCGCGGGCGGGCGCTACATCGACACCGCCGACGTCTACGGCGGCGGGCAGAGCGAGGAGTGGATCGGCGACTGGCTCGCCGACCGCGACCGCGAGCGCTACACCATCGCCTCGAAGGTCTACTGGCAGATCCGAGAGAACGACCCGAACAGCCGCGGCACGAACCGGAAGAACATCCGACACCGCATCGACGCGCTCTTAGAGCGCCTCGACACGGACTACGTCGACGTGCTCTACATCCACCGCTGGGACGACGAGACGCCGACGCGCGAGATGATGAAGACGCTCAACCGGCTGGTCGAGGACGGGAAAGTCCACTACCTCGGCGCGTCGACGCTCCGCCCGAACGCGTGGAAGGTCGCCCGCGCGAACCAGCTCGCCCGCGACGAGGGCTGGGAGCCATTCACCGTCCTCCAGCCGCGGTACAACCTCGTGGACCGCGAAGTCGAGGGCGACTACCTCGAGATGGCGCGCGACGAGGGCCTCGGCGTCTGCCCGTGGAGCCCGCTCGGCCAGGGCTTCCTCACCGGGAAGTACACCCGCGAGGACGGCCTCACGGGCGAGTCGCGCGCCGCGGAGTCCAGCCGGTTCGCCGACTCCTACCTCACGGAGGAGAACTTCGACGTGCACGACGTCCTCGACGAGGTCGCCGCGGACGTCGACGCGTCGCCGGCGCAGGTCGCGCTCGCGTGGCTCATGCACCGCGACGGCGTCTCCGCGCCCATCGTCGGCGCGCGCACCGTCGAGCAGCTCGAAGAGAACCTCGACGCCGCCGCCGTCGACCTCACCGACGAGCAGGTCGACCGCCTCACCGAAGCCAAGGGCGGCCCCTACGCCGGGCTCTAAGCCGGCGCTCTGGAGCGGCGGTGACCGGAACGCGAGTTAGAGGTCGATTGTCCACGTTGTCTCGCCGTCCGGGTTAGTGACAGTGCGGGTCGTCTCGACCCGCTGGCCGTCAGCGGCGACCGAGACGGCGTAGGTGCCGAGGTCCGCGCGCGTTCGGTACGCGCCCGCTCCGTCCGTCGTTCCTGACTCCTCCGTGAACCACTCGTCGAAGACGAGGTCGACGTAGGCGTCGTAGCCGGGTTTCGGCGTCCAGTCCTCGTAGAAGAGCGGGGCGTCGTCCCGCCAGTGCTGGCCGTCCCAGAACCCCCAGAGGCGAAAGCCCGCCATCGCGGGGTGGCTGTAGCAGAGTTTGAGGAACCGGTAGAGGTAGCGGCCCGCGACCTCGTCGGAGTCGAAGCCCGGCGTGTCGAACTCGGAGACGACGAGGTCGACGTCGCCGAGGCCCGCGAATCGCTCCAGGCGACGCCACTGCTCGGCCGGCGTCACGCGCTCGCTCTCGCCCATCGCGTGCGCCTGGAAGGCGACTTCGTCGAGCGGCGCGTCGTCCGCGAGGAGGTACTGAATCAGCGTCGCGTAGCGGTCGCGGTGGCGCGGTCGGTCGAGCGTGAGGATGTCGTACTCGTTGACGGCGAGCGTCGCGCCGGGCGCGGCCTCGCCGGCGGTGTGGAACCACTCGCGGAGCACGGGCGACCGCCACGCGGGCGCGTCGGACAGCGCGTCCGTGAGGAGGTGATGGCCGACGGGTTCGTTCAGGAAAACCCACTCGGTGACGTCGTGGTCCTCGACGTAGTGGCCGAGAATCGTCTCGACGTGGTCGGTGACGAGCGACCGGAGCCGGGCGTCGTCGCCCGCGTCGAGCGCCGCCCAGACCTCCTCGGGGAGGACGTTCGCGCTATCGGTCTGCCAGACGACGGGCGCGCCCGCCACCGACACGTCGTGGTCGCGGAGGAAGGCGATGATGCGGTCCGCGCGCTCGTGCGCGCCGGCCTGCGTCCACCGCCGCCACTTGTACGCGTTCTCGAACACCGCCTCGTTGAACAGGTCGGCGACGGACTCGCGGTACGGACTTCCCGCGCCGACGTCGAAGTGCTTCGCGACGTTGTACGCGGTCGAGAAGTCGAACGCGTGCCGGTCGAGCGTTACGTCGACCGACGCGCCGGACAATCGCTCGCCGTCGCGTCGCACGACGACCGCGACGTCCGAGCGCCGGTGTTCGTCGATACGCGCGTCCGCCGCGTCCTCCCACGACCTCGACCCGTCCGGGGGCTCTCCGACCGTCGTCGGCCGCTCCGTCGTGCTGTCCGCTCGCTCCCGCGTCGAACAGCCGGCCAGCGCCGCCGCCAGCCCACCCACGAACCACCGCCGAGTCGTCTCGGGGCGCACGTCAGACACTCACAGCCCGCCGACACTTGGAGCCAACGACTGTGACACCGCCCGTCGCGCCGGCTTCGACGACGACTTCGCCCCGGTCGAACTCTCTCCGACTCGGGCGTGAAAATCTACGCGGAGCCGACGGCGCTCAGAGCGACGCTCCGCGACGCGTCCGCTGAGTGACGCGAGCGGTCAGCCGGCGAAGACGCTCGCGAGCGAGGAGACGGAGAGCGCCGCCGGCGCGCGCGGGAGCGTGAGTCGGACGACCGACCCCGACGGGTCGTTATCCTCGAAGTCGACCGCGCCGTCGGACATCTCGACGGTCCAGTAGATGAGCCAGAGGCCGAGACCCGCGCCGTGTGAGAGCGAGGTCTCCTCCGGGAGGTGGATGGCTTCGATGTCGGCCGCGGGGATGCCGGACCCCTGGTCGGTGATTTCCACGACGACCGTCTCGCCCTCGGCGCGGAGGGAGACGGACACCGGCGTCTTCGGCGGGTTGTGTTCGACGGCGTTCTCCACGGCTTCGCGGAGCGCGAGCGCGAGCGCCGGGTGAGCGATGACGCGACACGGCTCCGGCGCGTCCACGTCGATTTCGGCGTCGGGGTACTCCGCTTCGACGGCCTCGACTTCCTCGCGGACGAGCGTCTGGAGGTCGAGTTCGACCGGCGTGTCGTCCTCCCAGATGGTGACGATTCGGCGCGCGCGGTCCGTCGTCTCGACGAGCCGCTCCAGGTGGGTTCGAATGACCCGCGTGGACTCGGCGACGTCGACGTCGCTTCCCCCGCTCTCGATGTTCTCGAGGTAGCCGAGCGCGATGGCGAGCTCGTTCCGGATGTTGTGCCGCATGACGCGCTGGTTGATTCTGAGGAGCTTCGTCAGCTCGCGGGCCTGTCGGAGGCGCTCGGTCGATTCGACGGCGTAGAGCGCGCTCCGCGACCCCACGGCCGCGCCGAGCGACGCCGCGAACGTCAGGAGGAAGACGAACTCTCCCGAATCGCCCTCGATTCGCCACGTCACCCACACCGCGAACGCGAGGAGCGTGAACGACACCGACACGGCGACGGCGAGGGAGAACGCCCGCCACCGACCGCGCGTCGAAGCCGGGCGGTTCGGGACTTCCCACGCCGTGTAGAGCACGATGACCGACAGCCCAGCGACCAGGAGGGACTCTAGTAGCGTCCCCAGGCCCTCCCCCTCGGTGAGCACGTGGTAGACGCTGAACGCGAGGCAGACGCAGCCGAGCGCGGCGAACCCGTGTTGCGGGCGAAGCGACGGGGAAGTCTGCACTAGCCGACAGTAGAGCCGGAGACGGGAAATTCCTTTCCGACAACAAGACGACACCAACGCCGGGCGCGGCGTTCGGTGCGCGACACGTCAGCGCCGATGGCGGTCCCGGTCAGGCCGCCGTGACGACGCCGGACTCCGTGGCGAGTTCGGTGTCGTTGTGGTGGACCGTCACCTCGAATCGGGTGCCGGCGTCGACGTCGGAGAAGTCGAACGCGGCGTCGAACGTCCCGTTCTCGCCGACGTCGACCGTCTGCGTCTTGAGGAACGGCGAGTCACCGCTCGACCTGACGCGCACGGTGACGTTCTCACCGCTACTCTGGTTCGTCATCCCCTTCACGTGTTGGTTCTCGGCGGCGTGAACCGTGACGTTTCCGTTCTCCGTCTCGAAATACGGCGGCGTCGGCTGCGACGCGTCCGACGACGCGAAGCCGCCGCAGCCCGCCGTCGTGAGCAGCGCGGCCAGAGCGAGCGCCGCGAGAGCCGAACGGGCCTTCATCGACACTGAGCGCCGAGGAGAGCGTTCGAAGTCCGTCGCGGACGTGCTGACACTGGGCGCGAACACCGTGTGGAGAGCATGTGACGACGACTACTCACGGGGCGAACATTAACGTCGGTGAACGGTCAAATAGCGACTAGAGCCTGAGAGACCGCCGGGGGCGACCGGCCCGCATCCACAGTCGGTTCCTCGTCGAATGCGGGGTGGCGGGTCGTGGTACCTCGACCCTCGGAAGTGTTATCCGGAGCGTGCCCCTTTGTTTGGTTGCAATGGCACACGGTAAGGTTGATTTCTTCAACGACACTGGCGGCTACGGTTTCATCTCGACTGACGACGGCGACCTCGACGACGACGAAGACGTCTTCTTCCACATGGAGGATGTCGGCGGCGAAGACCTCACCGAGGGGACTGAGGTCGAGTTCGATATCGAGTCCTCGCCCAAGGGGCCTCGCGCAGCGAACGTCGTCCGACAGTAATCCGAAACACCCGTCGCGCAGCGCGACGGCCGACACTCACAGCTTTTTGAGAGACTACACGTCCCAGCGACACGCTCCGCGGACGCGATAGCGCGTACTCCGCTAACACGAGCGGCGTCGACGTCTGGAATGATTTCATCCCGCCTTGTTCGCAAACTACACTACGGCTACATGCCCGAAGTGCGACGGTCAGTATAGTGCGAAAGACGACGATTACACTGGGAAACCGTACCCCGCAGACGAGTTAAGTCATAGCTGCTTTGGAGACGACGGAACATCGTATCTGCACAGATAACCGACTAGACGACTGCATTCAACAGACTCTCAGAAAGCTATCAATATCTGAGGGATGTCGACAGAGCCAACCAGGAGTGGTTCAGGCTCGCCCCCTCGACGGGAGATTCACCAGTCGGGATGAACAGCCCCTGTCGGTCTCCGACTCGCTCGGCCGGCTTCCGTTTCAGGTACTGTCTCGCCGTCGACGACGTCGTTTCGCCAGCACCAGGACGTACTGGTTCAGTAGTTCCAGCTAGATCGAGGCGTATACGCAATGGAGGCTGCCGAAGGAGCGACTACAGGAACTGCAGCTACCCTTCTCCGAGCGCACTCATGCTTCCGTCTGAACCGGGGGAGAAAATCGCCTCCGGAGTCACGATTACGCGACTCGTGCCACCGGGAGCTGTGCTCCATTGCTCGTCCCCGGTTGCCCGAGATATCGCGGTAAGCCGCTCCTCGCTTCGGATGAGTACCGTCTCGCCGGCGACAGTCGGGGTACCAACCCGCTCGCTAGGTGATTTGTATGTCCACGCTTCCTGTCCCTCCCAGTCGATCGCATAGACCGTGCTCCCGGCGGACACGTACAGGTGTTGACTGTCGACCGCGATTGGCCGCACCCCTGCTTCAGGGATGTTGAACGACCACTGGCGGGTCCCATCGGTGTCGAACACAGTCACGAGTTGATGACTCTGCACAACGACTCCATTGGGATGGGCGACTGGCCCACCCGTCACGGCCCGTGTCGATTCTTTCCACTCCTTTTCGCCAGTTGCGGCGTCCAGCGCAACGACGCCAGTCTTCCCCGACCGCGAGCCGAGGTAGAGCGTCTCATCGAGAACAGCACCTGAGTGGGTGAACGTTCGCCCACCAGCCGCTGCATCGACGCAGTGTGACCACCGTACAGAGCCATCTCCGACCGCGAGAGCGTGGACGCGCCCGCTCCAGTCGGGGACGTAGACGACTCCGTCGGCGATCGTGGGTGGGGCTGTGAGTCTGGCGTCGATGTCGACGAGCCAGTCTTCGTCACCGTACCGCGTCTGGAAGCCGACGATACGACCCTTTTCGAGCGCCCGCTTGGCCGTCACGACGATGTGCTCACTACTGACTGCCGGTGGCCCGTTCGGCTCCGCTCGGAGCGGCACCTGCCATCGTTCCTCACCTGTCGCGGCGCGCAACGCGTGAATCCGGTATCGATGCCGTGCTGTCTCGGAGATCGCGTCGACGGGGACGTAGAGGTTTCCAGCACTGACCGCTGGTGTTCCAGTGGCCCGTACCTGATCGAGGTCGGTTTGCCAGACTGCATCCGGGTTCGATGGACCTGACGGTGCCCGGCGAGTATGCCCGGGGGTTCGGCCGACCATCTCCCACGCTCCAGTGACTTCGCCGAGGTCTCCGGATGGGCGGGACGGTGAGAGGCAGCCTGCGAGCGCAATACTCGTCGAACCGAGGACCGTGAGGAGTTGGCGGCGCGTATGGGAGGGCATGGACGACGATTATCTCCGGAAATACGTTAATTTGAGGTAGCATACCGGTCGGAATTCGACTATCCGACGACTGACGCTGGTGAACTAAGGTCTGCGTGGAGGACTTCGCCGTCGCGAACGACGTACCGCTTCGCCAGCACTGAGAAGAGCTATCTCGTGAACCTCGCCGTCTGGATATTGAGTTCTCGCAGGACTTCCTGAGTTACGACGCAGCCCTCGGAGTCCGGGAGGCCGCTCTCTCCGGTAGCCCTGTTTGAACTCTTGCTCCATCGGAAGCGCCTCACCGCTCGCCGGCGCGGAAAGACTCCCCATCGAGACTGACGTCGGGCTTGCAGGAGCCCGCCGCCTTAACCAACGAACCTCGACACGAATCGCAGTCTGTTGGTCAATCGACGCCCAGCACTGGCGCTCCTCGAGACCGGGGCCGTAGCGAGCCGAGCCACACACCCGGCACTCCCAGATCGGTCGCCCGTCCACAGGTTTGACGGTCGAGTTCCTGCGTCGTCGGTACCGACGACACCTAGCGATCAGCCGCAGCCTCGCCAGTGGATTCGGCCAGCGCCATCGCTGGAACCAGCCACACCGCGTCGTCGGCGTCGCCGAGGACCGCGTCGAGACGCGACGCGTCGCGGATGCCGTCCCCCGCTGGTCGTAGAGCCGCGTCGGGACCTGCTCCCGACGCTCCCTGCCCGATCCACTCAGGCCGGTCACGGGCGGCACTGAGAAGCCGCTCTCCCTCTCCTGACAACACCTGTACCGCGTCGAGGAGTGAGGGCCATTGCTCGACCAGCTGGCGCGCCGGTGCCTCGTCGAGGTCGTAGATGAGCGTGTAGTCGTCGACGGCCGGCTCCGCCTCGTCGGCAGAAGGAGGCTCGCCGCGGCGCGTTACCGCCGGGGGGGCACCCTCACACCCGTCGTTGAGACTCTCGTTCGGAATGTGCGACGCCTCGCCAGTCGGCCGCAGTTCCTCGAGATCAGAATATTGGTTGTGCATCGGTTGGCTCGTAGGTTCTGCCGGGATGGTATTTGAACCTCTACCCATACTCCCATGAGAATTTCTCTCCAAAGGCGTGCCACAGAGAAGATAAGCATCGTATCGAGGGACTAGTAGCCCCCCCTGAGACCGGTGAACTGCGCTATTCGGTGGCGAGTTCGTCGTAAATCTCCTCGTGTTCGCCGAGGTCCTGCCGGCCGAGGAATCGGATGAGATACTGCCGTGCCTCTTTGGGGGACAGCTCATCCACACGCTTGGGGGAATCACGTTCGCTGGGCATTCTTACGGTGGGTTTGATGCGCTATTCAGTCTGTCCACGTCGTCGTTTTCGTACGCTGCTCGCCACATCGCATGAACGGCACGCGTCACGAGTGAAACCTCGGTTACGTCGATACAGGACGGTTCGGCGTCCGTTGTTGCGGCCTCGGGCGGGGGATGGAAATGAATCTCGGGAGAGTGGGTGTTCGGATGCCGATCGAAACGCCAGTTGATGTCGTCGCTATCGACGTAATGGAACGAATACATCTCTAGTTCGCTCCACTGGATATCGAGCCGAGCGCTCTCGGCATCGCCGAGCCCATCGCTGAAACTGATCTGTAGTTCCGTGGGCGCGACGACATCATCGTACGAGGTGTCTTCAACGAGTGGTTCGAGTTCGAGCCAGAGGTCACGAATCCGCTGGAGCGCCGGAAGATAGATCGTCCCGAACTCGCCGGCACGGTCGTTACCGTTCATACGGCGAGCTGGTGGCTGGCCTCGTCGTAGGCGAGTGCGGCTTGGGCAACGGCGAGATTCTGTCGCGTTGTGCGCCACGCGGTGAGGTCGTCCCACCCTTCCGTCTCGTCGGCGTCGAGTTGCTGGGCGAGTTCCTCTGGTGACACCACGTCGTAGCGGTCCTCGTAGCGCCGGATTTCGGCCTTCATGTCTTGGATGCTGTCGAGCAACTCCGGTCGATCGACTTCCTCACGCAGCTCACGGATCCGGGACATCAACACCCGGTCGCTGTTGCGCTTGTACAGCGTCGTTTGGCCGTCCTGTTCCGTCTCGGCGAACCCGGTGTTCACCAGCGTTTTGCAGTGACGACGTGCCGTCGGCTCGCTCATGAGGGCGCGGTCGGCGATCTCGGCTGCCGCTTGCCCGTCGTGGGTTTGTTCGACGATTTCGTACACCCGCTCAAACGGCGTGGTCTCTTCTTTCCAGTCTGCCTTGACCTGCTCGTTGATGTCATCCCACGTCTCGGTCATACTGGGTGCTACGCGGTCGAGAAACAAATAGTTTCCTGAGGAAACTATCTGACGGTGGTGGTTGTGCAGGCGTGTTGTCAGGCTACTTGCTCCGCTAACGTCTCGTAATGCGTCTGGACAGTCGTTGGCGTGACGTTCCCTGTCTCTGCGACGTCGCTTTGCGTCATCCACTGCCCCTGTTCCTGCCCCGCTTTGTAGAGACAGGCCGCTGCGAACCCGGCCGGATGGACGCCCGTCGTGAGGCCGTGCTCCTCGGCCTGTTCCGCGAGGGTGCGGGCCCGCTGTCGGATCTCGTCCGGACACTCGAGCTCCGAGGCGAGGCGCGGTACGAACATGCTGGGGGAGACGGGCTCAGCGGGAAGGCCCAGCTCTTCGTTCAGCGATTTGTAGGCGTTCGTGACTCGTGACTCGTGACTCCGCCACGCGGGCCATCTCGCTGACGTCGTCCACTAACCGCGAGCGGCCGTTGCACCGGCAGGCTCCGTAGACGGTGGCCGCGGCAATGGCCTCGATGGATCTACCACGAAGCAGATCCTCGTTCTGGGCGCTCCGGAAGAGCTGACACGCCTGGTCACGGACCGAATCGGAGAGGTCGAGGGCACTCGCCAACCGGCGCACTTCGCCCAGCCCGTGTGCGAGATTCCGTTCCGCTTTCGACCGCCAGCGGCCCCGGGTTTGCTCACGGCGCATCCGCGCGAGTCGCCGTCGCTTCTGCCCAGAGATCTCGTTCCCCTTCGCGTCGGTGCCACGACCGATTTCCGTCGACGGGCCGCGATTATGGCGAGCCGCCGTGAGTGGAGCGCCCGTTCGTTCACACTCCTTAAACACGTCGCGAAACGGCGACGATGGAGTGGCCTGCGTTGGCGAACTCAGACGTGTTAATCGGAAGCTTCAGACTGGAGTCTCTCGACTATCACAGGTTCGGAAGGTAGGGGGTGGTACAAACGAGATCAGGGGTGACTGAGGGGGATTTCGCTGATTCACCGCACAACTGATCGGGGGTGCGTCCCACCACGCCAGAAAATATACGCGAAGTGGTAGAACGCGCTAAAAACGGGACCGACAGAAGAATGCTGTCGCTACCGAATTCTGCAAACCCGAGAAAGAAACCCGCTCGTTAGTACGGTGGTGGAAGACAGTTCAACATCGAGTCAATACAGCCATTCGCCGAGATCTCCGGACGCGGCCGCAACCGCCCTTCCTCCGGTCCATAGCCGTCGTACTTCTCATACACCAACACCTTCATCGTATAGTCAGTAAGCCGCCACACATTGTACAGTAATGTAGCGAACATGAAGCTGAAACATCGCATTCGGAAATCCGTCGACGCAATCGACGGCAGGAACCGCGAAATCGACTTATATGCATTCTCAATATCCCATCGACGTTCATATCGACCAATCAACCCCATCGCCTCATCTGGCGACACGTCATCCCGATTCGTCATGAAAACCGCGTAACTCATTTCTTCCGTGTCCTCGCAACTACCACCACCCTCTCCATTGCTGGTTGGCCGATCGTCTACCACCTCAAAGTCCTCCGTCTGTGCCGGCACATACATAAACTGCACCTCATGCTCTCGGGCTTCATTCGTCCCAGTATCTGCACCCGTGCCAAGCGTGACATCCGGCTCAACAGCTATATCAGCAACCTCGTGATTTCGCACCTTCTCAATTCCATCCAAATCTCGTTCGTACTTCTGTTTCGGGATGAGGTACGTCAAATCGTGTGAGTCAATCACGTCCTGCACACCGTGCGCATCGAACCCGCGGTCCACCATCACCATATGTAGATCCACGTGCTCTAACGCTTGCTCGAGCAATCGATCCACAATCTCCGCATACGATACCGACTCACCATCATCTCCCTCCCAAATTGAGTTATGTCGAACCGGCTCGACAGCAAGCACTAACGGTACATTATTTCCGACGATTGTCAACGTCGCATACGCATACCCGTACTCGTGGCCACCCTTCATCCCTTCAACCATTTCCGGGTAGTCGTCCTTCGGAACCTTCGTCTTCCCTGCGTCATTAACTACAATCCGCTCGTCGTCAGGCTCGATTTCGTCTTCACTCTTCCACGGTGAGACGTGGAACTGGTCGTGCGTAATGTCAATCGCGGCGACGGCAGGCTCCTGAAACATGCCCGTGTTACGCACCGCATCGACGAACCCATCAACGGCGTCAGCATACTGGTCTTGGATTGTGTTGGCGATACGTCGCCACGGTGGAGTCGGTGTCCCGTCCGTCTCAACGTAGTCGCTAAGCTCATACTGATGAGTTTCTGGCGTGGCGAGCTTCTTCACTGCCCGAGTGTGCGTATCGTTGTGTAGGACATCCGTCTCTTTGTCGCCATACTGCCGGTTTAGTGATCGAAATGCGACACGGGTCCCGGATCGTTCTCCAAGAAAGCTTGCTTTTGTCTGCGAGTACCATACCCGATCATCGGCGTGTTTCGTGTTATTGGCGCGCCCAGTGTCGAACGCAGTGAATACGGTGTCTCTGGCAAGGTCCATGAACTGGCCGACATTTCGGTCTACAAAATGGTGAACCGGTTCCAGTTCATCATCGCCGTCTGTAACGTCGTCTGGATCGGGTGCAGGTGGAGCTACTTCTGTGAGCCTGATATCGCGGTCGGCGGCGAGTGACTGGATGGCTTCCGCAGTCTGATTGATGACGCGTCGCGTGTCAAGCCCGAGGCGGTTCCGCCACATATACGAAAGCCCGCCTTGGGTAGGTGACCCCTCGTCCGGGCTGAAGCCGAACCGTTGAGTGAGGTACGGCCACGTATCGAGACGTCCTGCGAGCTCGGAATCACTGTAGTCGCACAGCTCGCGGTATAGAAACGTTCGGACAATGGGAGCGAAGCCGAATCGGGTACTGGACTGTGGCTGGTCGTATTGATCGGAAAGTGCATCAAACGGAATATCTAGGTGTTTGACGATCTGCGAGATATTGTCGTGGTTGTCAAGAAGGGTATCCGCCTGCTCGACCAGGCGTTCCACGATTTCGGGCAGGTCGTCATCAGCCATGTGTGGCGGGGAGTGATTGGAGGGTGTCTGGAGATCGTCGCCGAGACTACCGGGTGGTTAGTTTGTGCCAGTGTTTGCTTCGGACAGGTGAGCGTCGAGGAGTTGCTGGACGTCTTCGAACGCGAGTGCTGGCTCGTTACTGTCGTGTTGCGAGAGTGCGTGGTGGGTGAGTTGCCAGAAGTTGTACTCGGCGGTGGCCGCGGCGAGTGGCGGTACAGCTCTCCACGAGGAGCCGATTTGCGGGGTGGCAAGGGCGTTCCGAACGACCGCCGCCTGGATTTCGATTGGAACCCACCGGGTGAGGTACTCCTTTAGGACGGCTGTGCTGTCCGCTGGGTCAACGTTGAGATTCGTCAGAAGGACCCGGTACCGATCCGCCGCGTCAGTACTGATGTTGTTGTCGGCGACCGTGGGGGTTGTGGTCGGGAGTGGAGTGTAGAGTGCTGTTGTCTCGTGGTTGGACTGGCGAAATTGGCAGACAGCGGCCGTAGTATCAGCACGGTTGTTGAGGTCGTGGATGATCTGCCAGTCCGTGTGCCGGATTGGTTTCTGGATGATGTACGACAGGTTGTGGTGGTCGAAGACTTCGAGAATCCGCTGTGAGCAGAGATCACTGTCGGCGACGACCTGGTCAATCGTGACGGCATCACGGGCGTGTGCGAGAAGGTCGTCTACGAGTCCAACGAGCGTGTCTCTGGTTTCAGGAGGGGATTCTGCCGGCGTGGCGGTTGGGTGGTCAGCGACGGCGAGAATGAGTGAGCGGTCTGTTCCGACGACCGAGAGGGTGAGGTAAGCCGCTTCCTCGTCGACGCGGGAATGGGTGGAATTCGTTTCTTCGACACGGGTGAGATCAATGGCAACCGTGACTGGTTCGTCAATCAGGTTGATGTCATGGGCGGTGGCGATGAGCGAAGTCGTTCCTGGGGTGGTGTTGTCCGCTCGGGGGCGGGCGGCTTCGAGCGCGATGGCCAGGCCCGCTTCGTCTGATCCGGGTGCCGCAGTATCGGTAAGCGCCGAGACGATGTGGTCGGCGGCTGTGGCAACG
This sequence comes from Halocalculus aciditolerans, assembly GCF_014647475.1. Lineage (NCBI taxonomy): Archaea > Methanobacteriati > Methanobacteriota > Halobacteria > Halobacteriales > Halobacteriaceae > Halocalculus > Halocalculus aciditolerans. Next base: position 432,628 of record NZ_BMPG01000003.1, read on the forward strand.
GTGTCGTGAATATTGGTAGTCGATTGCGCTGTCATGTCATTAGGCGGTGATTCCGTCATGGGCTGAGTGGTGACTGGTCAGGTGAACGGCTTGCAGGAGGTTGGTGACGCGCCGATGCGTCTGAGTGATGACGAGAACCAGCTGACGGACGTAGTGAGGTAACTCGTTCCGCCAATCGCAGGATCCTACTATAGGCGCCTGCGGTATCGAGCTGGCGTGCCGTCTCAGTGTTGTAATGTGATTTCATTCGTCGTGGTTGGCACAGGGCGATGTTACTGTATTTTACACCTTATTTGCCGGCGTGTCGTTTCCGAATTTCCGATTTAGAATACTGCCAGAGGGAATATAACGCCTTATAAAGGTGTATTCTACTCCTTGGTTTAGAAAGCAGATAGCTTTAGAATACAGCGTCGGTAACCCATTTCACCACTACCAGTGATACCCAAACGAATGGACAGCCCGCCTCCGACCTCTGTAGCCGAATATCTCACTAGAAACGGCGCTTTCGTCGTATTGTATGAAGTAGCATCCGGCGCAAAGCGATTCAATGAAATCGAAGACAGCGTCAATAAGAGTTCTAGAACTCTATCCAACCGACTTCAAGACGGGACCAGCATTGACTTATGGGAGAAGAAAACATCCCAGAAAGAAGCCCATTTACCGCAACGATATTGGTTGACAGACAAGGGCCAACGAGTCTGGGAGAAAATGCAAGACCTGGACTACCCACACCACCTTGTGAAATATCGCACCTACCGGGATGAAAAGGAATCCCGAGAAGAACAACTCCAAGAATGGGTTGAGGAAAAAGAGTTGTAGCCAGAACTGTGACCTGTAGGAGCATTCTCAGTCCCGCTCGGATTAACCGGCGGCAACTTCTCCTGCTTCGTACTCAATTTATACAGTCATTCAATTCCATGCATGTCTTGAACTCGGAATCAAACTTGACGCGAACCGGTTTGAGGCCTCACGTGGTGCAGGTCACGTAGACGACCATCCCGATCCGAACTACGTGGCCACATTCGTCATCAAGCGAGTACAAGTAGCAGTCGTTGCTCGCGCGATCTCTTTATTTAGGCGAGTTCCTGGAACTGAATCGGCTGAAACGGACGTACAGAACGTATCGCTCACACATAGGTTCATAAACCCCAAGGAGAAACCAATCCTTGATGGCTTTTTCACAGGCATGGCTCCTTTCGGCGTTAGCCCAAGCGACCGCCGCAATCGTCGGCCTCACGATTGCGTTTACAATTTCCTCATACACTACTAGAAGAGAATATGTCCTAAGCCGAACAGACCGATATCGAGATGAAATTATTGAATTCAAAGAGAAATACCAATATGTGTTTGACAATATGGCGAGGGCACTCAAAGAGAGTAGCTCCTTCCGCTATGAAAATGTTCGATTCAATTTGGATGAGGATATTGATTCCTGGGCGGAGAACCAGCGAGATCCTAAAACCGCAGAGGTTTGGGCTCGGATTTCTGGCATAGCGGATGCATTGTCGGACATTGAACCGAACCTGAACCCAGATATGACGCGTGAACAGGTGGGTATGATTAATAAGGCAAGTGAAGAATTGCCGTGGTATTTCGGATCAGGTACTGATTCTTCAAAGCAGGTTTATCGTGAGGTGGCTGGACTGAACGAAGATGCTGATTTACCGGATGGATATTACTTTGAGGACATTTTTGACGAAGGTCGTAGGGTTGAGAGTTGGCTGAGTCGGTTCCTTACAACGAAATATGATAATCAGGTGGCAACGAAACCAGGAGATATGCCGCTATCTGGGCAGAATCTCTATTCTTGGGCTACCCTGTTTGAGGAACTAAATCGAGACGCGAAGCATATAGCCTCAAGATCTGTCGGAACTGATGTTGATGATTTCCTTAACCGAGAGTTTTCGACGAACATCCTAATAACAGACATTAAGCTGTCCATCGTTGGGATATTGATTCCTCTTCTGTTATTAGTGAGTTCACCGGGGGCGAAATGGCCAGAGTTCATCACGAGTCATGTGCCGGATTCTCTTCTGTCGTGGCTACTATATCCTGTAGAGATTCTATTGATTTTTGCCGTAGCCTACTACACAGGCTATCTATTCCTCTATATGCTGGTTGACCTGAATTACGAAGTGCCCACGACGATGAAGGAAGCTCTCGGAGTTGAAGACTCCGAAACTGAAGGCGGTTAATATCTGTTAGGAACGGAATTGTTTTATATATTAAATATTTGAAACAAACGTTTGGTACGCAAATGTACTGAATGGGTGTTTCACCTCTTCCACTGAATAAAGAAATCGTATTGACAGCTACTGGTAGGCATGGAGCTGGATATTGTGGTGGAGCTTCAGATATGAGAGAGGCTTGACGACAACCCGATAATTTAATACGCGGTCTCTGACGGGTTGGCGAACTCGTCCTTGATGAATACGACGTTGATGCCAACGCTCGCTCGAATCCGATCCCTGTCGTTGTACATATCGGATGCGTCGCTTGTCACGATTCGCTGAAGGAAGTTCCTGTCGCTCAACCACGCTACACTTGAGAGAATTACCGTGTCAACGTACCCATCGACAAATCCGAGGGGGTCAGTATACTGTTGCCATTGCTCCTCCTTCACGTCTTTATCGCGGACTCGTGTACGAATCACCTCGCGTTTTTCCCGTGCCTGGGTTTGAATCGTATCACACAGGGTCTCCATCACTTCAGCGGCGACCTCTGTGGTGATCGGCCGCCCATCAATTTCCTCTTCCAGAAAGCCTCGAATCCGTGGACGGATGTACTCCTCAATGAGGTCCTCATCCGTCTTTTTCTTCACCTGGCTTTCCTCCAAGAACGAGTCCACGAGCGTCTCTAAGTCCAACTCCTCATCGGTGAGCGATTCCATTTTCAAGTCCAGGTTGAATTGGGCGGCACGAATCGGGGAGAGCTTCTTTCCAAAGACGCCTTCTTCTGTATCCCAATCAACGTCCGCCTCTTCCAACGAATTCTCCCGAGTCCGATTACAGTAGTCGTAGATGACGGCCTCATTGACAAAGAGCGCGTTTTCAGTGTCGAAGAGGCGCTCGGCTTCGTCCCGCCAGGCATCATGGAGGAAGGTCAGCCCGATCAATAGGCCGTTGTCTAAGAAATACCGCGCCATGGTTCACCCGGTCACCTCGATGTCAAGGAAGGGTACGACGAAGGCTTCTGCCGCTTGTAAAGCCGTTTCTGAATCACGAGCATTCTGACGTGCATTAGTCCGCTCCCGTTCCAAAAGATCGGCCCGCATCGCCTCTTTTTCCGCCTCAATATCGGAGATATCCCGCTCCGCCTCGATCTCCTTCCTAGAAACGCCGTTGTTCTCGCGGCAGGCTAACTCCAAGCAGAACAACCGCCAAAACTTCGTCGCAAGTCGGTCAACTTCCTCGGCATCGAAGTCATTGTCATTCAATTCAGCTCGCATCACCCGATACCAGATCATCAGATCATCTTCGTAGGCAGGGAAGTCGGCCGTCGGGAACGCTTGAACGAATTCTAGAAGGTTACGCCGGATCTGTTTGCGATTATTATCTCCAAACAGCGTGGCTTGACTTGAGTCAGCGGCAACCTCGATTTGCGTATCTAATTCACGATAAATTCGTTGTACGTCATACGGAGCTTCTTCGTACATCTCGTCAGTAATGCCCTCCAGATTTTTGCGGTAGTACTTGTCGAGACTCCGTGACAGGGCCTTCCGCGCTTTCCGAACTGTCCCATGAGACGCCTGGATATCCTCAATGCTAGTGTCACACTGGATCCGTTGTCCACTACCCGTAGAAATCGTACGAATACCCGTATTCGCGGTCTTCACCTCTGTCCCATACATGTACCAAAAATACGGGATATCAGCGGTGACGTTCTCGTCCTCGAGCTCCTTCGCGGCAAAGTAGAGGACCTTGTTGAACGCTTTCGGTGGGATCGATCCAGAATACGTTGATTGGTGTTCATTGAGCAGTATCGCAGTGATTTCCTCCAACGATAGCTGGGGACTCATGGGAGCGTCTTGTCAAAACGAAGTGGAGGTGGTTGTAAATAACCTCGCCTGAGAATGTCGATTTCTACGGAGGTTTTTTCTCACATACTTTCGTAGTCCTGTTCACTGTGTCATGGGAGGATCTCGAGGGGAAAGGTGAGGCGAGCCATCACCGCGGAGAGGTCTATCGCCAAGTCGTAGAAGAATACTTAGAGTCGGGCGAATTTCTTCGTCAAGGTGAGCCCTATTCGGGCACGAAAGACATTCGTCTCACGCGACCGGCACACAACGAGGAGAAGGTGTTCCGCGTTGAGACGAAGAATACCAAGGCCAGGATCGGAAGCGAGTCATTCGTAACCGAGGTGGCTCGTCACTGCTTAGATTTCCATTTCGGCGATGAAGAGTTTGAGTGGTACATTTACGCGCCCGAGTATTCGAACCCAGATCGGTGGCGGCACATTTTCGACGGCCGAATTCGCCGTGAAGACGAAGTGGGAGACTACTTCGGCGAAATAATTGAGAAACACAATCTCACCGAGGAGGAAGCTAAGAAGTTCGCGGAGTTGGACGTCGAAGACTTTCGAGAGTTTATCGAAGTTGTCGCGCTGAAGAAGGCCACATCTGGTCGTCTCCAAGAACTGATTCGGGAGAATACGAAGACCGATCGTGCTGAGAAGAAGTGGGAGTTCTACATTCAGGAAAACGAGCCCAAGTACGAGCCGACTGATTATCTCCCGAACTTCTTCAGGATTACAGCGTATCCGGACAGTGTCTGGGAGATGCAGAGCATGGCGACCGGCCTCAACGATGTGTTTGACGCTGTTCCCCGGTATTTCCCCCTTTGGGTCGAAGGTGCCAGTGCATACAGCCTCGTAAGTCCGGATACCTTGCCGGCTGAACTGGAGCCACTTCTCAAGACCGACGAAAGCACTGAGCACGAGTTCGAAAAGTGGGCCTTCGAGGACGGCACCCCCGTTGACCGCCGAATTGTCACCGGGTTACTGAACAAACAACTGATTTGGCGTGGCACTCAGCTACATGAGGCATGCCGGGCAGTGCGCCATAACAGGACATTCAAACTCATCATCCCCCTCCCGGAGGGCGGACACGTCCAAAAGACACTCACGGGGGAAATCATCGACCCGGACGATGCGCAAACCGAGAAAGTAGAGGGCTACACCGTTACACGGGATATGGGACGAGGAATCGGGCATAGATATGGGCATCCTGAGGTCAAATTTTACGGTCGCCACGGGTACGCGTTTATTTCGACAGGCTGGTTGTTCACAGCGGAAGGCAGAGGTAATTCAGTAATCGAGGGTGATGCCGCAGACGATCTTCACAACAGCCTCGACAAGAACAATTACGGGAAGACACCGAATCGACGAGCGCAATTTCGACAATGGCGACAGTATCTCCGCATGGGTCAGGGGGAGGACGAAAAGCTCGTTGGTGAGGAATTAGCCCGAATGGACGCCTCTCAGCGGATGGTGTTCGAACGGCCGCAAGAGTTGCATCTCTCAATGCGGCCTCCGAAGAATAGCGAGGAACGGGACGAGCTTATGGAGGTGAACTAACCGATGGCAGGCGATCAGTTCCAGTTGGAACGACTCGAAGAGCCGAGCCTCGTATTCGCGGGCGGCGGGGAGAAGAAAGACCCACGTGCCGGGATTTTGGAACACGGTCCATGCCCGCGGTCCGCGGAGGACGTTGCTGAAGTTGTGAATGTCGGCATCGTCGGGGATAGTCGTTCGATCAGCATGATGGAGGGGCTACTGCGGGCGATGCGCGGTGGGATTGAGAGTCGCCAGAAGCGAAAGCGCTGGAAAACACCCTTCCCGGGGCTTGGTGTCGATTCCCGTCTGGGGTTTGACTACCAACTTGTGGAGCAATGGAAGGGCCGGATTCGTGATGACAAGATGGAGGCGTTAGAGGATGTACGTGGGCGAGATGAGCGGGCTGAGTTCGCATTTAAGCACATCAAATACCAGATTCAGAGTATCTGTAACACGACGCCGTCGCCTGACGTGATCTTCGTCACGATTCCTGAGCGCATCGTGGAGGCCTGTTCCGACCCTAACACAGACACGACTGAAATTCGAACTGAGAACGGGAACTTCCGGAGTCGAATCAAAATCGCGGGGATGGAGAAGCATACCCCGACGCAACTCATGTCGCCGGAAGTGCTTCGGGACACGCGCGACGTGCAGGAGCGGTCCGAAGTCGCGTGGAATGTCGCCGTCGGGATGTTGTATAAGGCACGTCGCGGGCGTCCATGGAAGCTTGGGAAGCTCCGGAATCAGACTTGTTACGCGGGGATTTCGTTCTTCAAAGAGCGTGGTGAAGATCCAAAGATGCGGGCTTCAGTAGCGCAAGTCTTCATCCCGGATGGCCGGCATTTTGTGATTCGTGGCGATCCTGTCGAGGACGTTGCGAGTGATGAACCGCAGACCCACTTGTCGTATGAGGATGCGAAGACGCTGGTGGAAGATATCTTAGAGAACTACGGGAGCCATATGGATGAGCGACCACGGCGACTGGTGCTCCATAAGTCGTCGAACTTCTTGGACGAAGAAGCGCGTGGCTTCCATGACGGGGCGGAGGACGTCCCGGAGAAGGACTTTGTCACAATTCGAAAGAAGCATCCTCTCCGCATTTTCCCGCCGTCTGGTGATCACCCAGTGCTTCGAGGCACCTTAGCTATCCCTCAAGGTGAGAAGGAGTACTATCTCTACACAAAAGGGTACGTGCCTGAACATTCAGTGTACAATGACCCGGGGACGCCGAACCCGATCGTCATCCGCCCGCACTCAGAATACTACACAGGCGACTATAGCCGGATCTGTGATGAAATTCTGGCGTTCACAAAGCTCGACTGGAACAGCTCTGACTTCTGTAAGCGAAGCCCAGTCACAATCGGTATCGCAGATGCAGTGAGCGACATTCTGGCCGAACCCGAAGCCTCCGACGTCAACCTTGAGACACACTATTATTACTACATGTGAGATGGGGAAGGACGTTCTCGCTCCTTTCGGTACGGTTCTGTAGGTTCGGCGAACGTCTATGTTGGAGTCGGAAGTTTACTAGTTCACCTAAATGTTAACTCGATACCCATCAAACTAGTTGATAGGTGATTGCCATGGATTACGTCTCCGGGGATGATAACACGAATAACAAGCATCTGGCAGAGGCATTGGATATGACAAGGGAAGGCAGTGCGCCGCCTGACGGGACGACAGGGTACGACGAGCAACGCTTCCAGGGCGACGTTGAGACACTCCGGGATTCCTGTTTCCACGTCGCTATTGAAGAACTGCAAAAGATTGAGTCGGCATCAGGAGAGAACCAAGAGGACATTGATCGCGTCATCGAAATGCTTCAGAACGCCAGATATGCGAATGATGAGCGTAGAGCGCAAGTAATGGCAGAGGCCCACGATATCCTACAGGATGTTTGGGTACCACCGAAATAACGACCAGTAGTTCCGAGCACGGTTTCTTGATGTAGTTTCTCGTAACGGGGCGTTTTCATTGAGCGGAGAGTTTTATACAGGTTCCCCGGAGAAGTACGCTCTATGGCCATTCACTATCTCATTTCAGAGGAGTCCAGAGAACGCATTAACAATGAGTTCTGGAACGGCTACGACCCGGAACACTGGTTTTACAAAATCAAGATGTATGACGCGTTGCTGGAGAACACAGCTGATTTTATGGACGAGATGGGGGATGAGGAACTCCAAGAGAAGTCCGCTGACTCATTCCACCAGGCTATCGAGAGCGAAATTGTCTTCAACTTCTATCATATGACAGAGTCCCTGTTTATGCTCATAAGCGTGTGTAACAGCCTTCTTCCATGGGTTGAGATGAGGCACATTCGAGTCAATGAGATTGCCGATTTTATGCGCGATGTAGTAGTGGAGAAGGACTGGGAGGATGGTCACATTAAGCAGATTTTCTATCCGGGTATGAGAGAGCCGGAAGAACACGAGGGAACAATGGAACCTTCTATCGAGTTTATTGAGGAATACCTAGCCCGGATGAGTGAGTGGTATTTGGACAACGACATCTACAATGAATACAAACACGGAATGCGACTCTCCACCTCAGGGGGGCGACTACAAATAGCGCCCGAAAAGGAGTTCATGGGAGAAACCGAGCCAGTAGTATTCGAACGAGAAGGGACTACCCATGTGTACCTAAAGGAGGAAGAGGTTGGGCGAGACGATAGTGAGGTGTATTATACCCTGACTCGAGTGATGAGCGGATTTGACTACGAACTATTCCAGCAGTTCTGTTACATCAACTACCTCCTGATCGATCAAATCGTTAGCATCCGCCGAGAACAACTCCAAGGGAGCCGAGAAGACGAGGAAGAGGCGCGAATCGAGGTGCACTCGTTCCACGATATGGATATTGATGAGATATTCGATTACAATCACGAGAAAGAATGGGAGTTCACAGTCTCCTACCCAGCCGGCGATTCTATGGTAACGATTGAGTGAACGTGCTCTATTGGGGGATTAGCCCACATATGGACCGATACACAATGAGACGGCCATAGAGCCTCCGTGCCGCTAGACTCTGAGGAGATGTTTCTACCGGCCCAAGTATGCATACTGCCCTTGATGTGGAGTGTAGCTTGAAATAGCCTGGCTGATATTACCGCGCATATGCTCAAACCCTTCGAGATCTCTGAGCGACTTCAGTCCCGATTAGAATCAGTTGAGGAGCAAGTAACAGACGCCTACGAGAGTGGGACGGCAAGATCTGAAGATAGAGTTTCAGGATATCTATCCGGGATTCTGTCTGCGGAGCTTGATGACACATTCACGTCTGGTTCTGACGAAATACGTATTGACGTCGACGCGTTCGAAGGGACGAACGAACCTGAGAGTGGTGTGGACATTGGCCTTCGATATCAGCTAGTCTCAGAGGAATTCCGTCTCTCAACAGGTATGTTGATTCAATCCAAACGGTTCGGGAAATCCGATCCTCTATTGCGGCACCAGTGCTATAAGATGCTATCTCGGACACAAGAATCCTACATCTTCACGTATTCTCCCGGTGAAATCGGAGTCGTTCCGGCGCTCCCAGTATACTGTGACGGGGGAACCGGAGGAAAGTATACGAGATACTATAGTAATGGATTCGTCGAGTTTCTGTGCAAGTTCTTGGAGGGATACCACGGGGATATTCGTATTTCTGACGCCCTTGACCAGCCGGCTGATGCGTTCCCGGTACCGGAGCGCGTCAACTATCTGATTGATATGCGAGTCCAAGTTAATTAGGCCGAGACTGAATTCACCCCCGTCGACAGAGAGTATTTCGACAAAATTTGGTGGGAGGATCAATACTGATCTATCACCAGATCTCGTCGCCTCTTGTGGCCAGAAATTCCATTAAATATTCTTCATCCACCCAATCTCATCGGATCGCTTTTCGAATCCTTCAGTCTCCAAGATATGTTCCATAGCCGAATGGGTGGTGTTAGTTGTGGTGACTTCACTTCTCCCCGCTTTTCGACTCAACTCGATGAATTCGTGAAGTGTCGCACGGGCGACACCCTTCCCCTCTCAGGGCATCTCCACCGTGATGTGCTCGAGGTCGCCCGGCACACCTTCGATTGCGCCCGCAATTTCGCCATTCACAAGAATACTGTACCCTAGCATCGCCTCGGTGAGCGTCACCATCTTCTGATCCACTTCGTCAATAGCGTCCGCGGCAGTCATTAGCCACAACTACCGACTACTGGCCCTGAACAGTAGATAGCCGCACGGGCTCTTTATTCAAGAGGTGGTCTGGGGGCACCCGTTGGGCAGGCAGGCAGGTAATTATACCCTCCTGATTGCTTGGCCAAAGCGATATTTACTGATATGATTAGACCGCTGTTGATTCACTTTAGGGCCCATTTGGTCTAAATCCGTGAAGGTCACCCGTTGTCGTTTTCCACTCGCTTCATCAATAGGGATGAAAAACGTAGCCTTCTTCTCCAAATATCCAGCTAAGAGGTCAACGTATTTCTTGTCGTAGTGATTGGCGTTCGCCTGGATATAATACCGGTTCCCCTCCTCGTGCTTTGCTGTTTTAACCTGAATTCTGTATAGTGCTCCGTCCATGTCCACGATGAGGTCGTATTGATGGTCATGGCCAAAAGGGAACGACACGCCGAACCCCTTCTCCATCAACTCTGAGGCGACAGCCAATTCTGACTTCTCTCCTTGTCGAGAGGAGTTGTTCATATCGTCCATGTTTATGTGACGTAATAAGTATCAACCGGCACCTCTCGCTATGAGATAGGTCTGTACTGCGTTCACTGACTGAGTTGGTCGTGAGGTTCCGGGCCGCCCAGCGTGACCATCTCGCCTGCGTCCAGACAGTTTGGGCACAACGGCGGATCGTCTGTATCCCCATCCCAGTCAAGGGCGTCCCACGCGAACGTCTCCGGGCAGGCTGGGCAACTCCACTCGTACGCACCATACTCTGGAACCAAGTCGGGGTACACGTGCGCGAGCGTGGGTGTCAGTTTCGCACCGGCATCTGCGTACCCATCCAAGTACTCCGTGAGTGGGTCGCGGTCGTAGTCGGCGAACAACGGCAACAACCCGTCAAACTCGATATCCGAGTACGGCGTGTCTGCTTCGCCGCATCGATGCTTGTACGAGCAGTACGAGCACTCCCAGTCACGCTCCGAATCAGCCGGCGGTAACTCCCCACGCGCCTCATAGTTGGTCTGGGCGGCCATCCACTCGGTGACGCGCTCCCAGAACTCGGGGTCGAACTCGATGTGGAAGGCTTTGAGGTCGAACGTGGTACGGCTCCCGTAGACAACCAGCCCATCACGGACCGAGTGGTCGTGTTCCTCATCGAGGGCGTACAGGTAGGCGTGGAGCTGGGCCTTGTGGTGCGGCTTCGGCTCGGAGAGGTGCTGGACGTCTTTCGTCGTCTTGATTTCGGTGACGAACAACGGCTCTGCGTCTTTCGTCACGATTGCTGGGTCGGTTGAACCGCGAAGCCGCACGGTGGTGCCTTCGACGGTGATTTCGGTGTCAATCCACACCGAATTCTGGACGTACGTCTTCGGCGTCGTGGCGTCCTGGAGGAACGGTACGATTACCTGTTCTTCAAACTCAGAACCGATCCAGAACAGGCCCTCGGGCGGTGTGCCCTCGTTTGGCGCATTCTGGCGGTCGTAGCTGGCTTTCCGATGGCACTGAAGGAGTTTACTCGGCGTGTGCTTCCCTGGATCCTTCGGCGGGGATGGCCCGTTGAAGTACGCTTGCCCCTCAAGGATGTTCTCTGCGACTTGCTGTTCCGCGTACCACTCACGGAACGTCTGATCGGATATCCGGTCACGCACGATTTTAGAGACGTACGCCGACTTCCCGCTAGGTGTTTGGGGCGGGTCGTGTGGTGGTGTAGTTGATTCGTCGCTCATCGCACGTCGACGGACACGAGACCAGCCATTAGGTATCCGCGTGTGATTTCCGAATACCGGCGGTTCCCGTGTAGAGAAGAATGGAATGTCGGGTCAGGGAGCGGGACGGTATCGGCGGCCTTTCGTGTTACCCTCCGCGACGATGAGGTTGTAGTGCTCTAACTTCGAGAGGTAGTTTCGAACCATACGGTGCGAGTTCGGTTCGTTGGCACGATTTCGGTAAGCGTCGTAGAGGGGTTGTGGCTTGATTTCGTCGTGCTCGTTGATGATGTGGTAGAGGATTTTCTGGTGGGGTTTCAAACGGTCGATGGTCTTTTGCTCGATTTCCGATTTCGCTTCCGGAGTCACTTTCCGAATCAAATCCTCGGTGATTCGGTCAGCAGATTGGTCGCGCGCCTGGCGGGCGGCGCGTCGAAGGATGCCGATGGCGACGCGGGCGTCACCAGCGGCATTCGTGGCGATCGCGTTGATGGCAGAGTCATCGATGGTGTCTGGTGCGAGTCCCCATTGGACCCGGTCTTGGAGGATACTCACGAGCTCTGGGTCGTGGTAGGCACGAAAGTGAATCCGCACGGCGTTGGTGAGACGGCTGTTGAGGCGCTCACCAACGTCTGTGAAGAGAGCTTGCTCGCTATTCGAGATGAGGATCATTGTGAGGTTGCGGATGCGGTAGAGGTCGTAGAGGAGACTCTTGTCTTCGAGTTGATCCACTTCGTCGAGGATGACGACGTAGGGCGGGCCATTGTAGTCGCGGAGGCGTTCGAGCAGGTGGTCAGTGGGTGTGGATTGGCGGTGAATGGTGGCGGTTTGTTGGATGCCGTCGATGAGCCTGTAGAGGGTTTTGAAGCGACTATAATCTTCCCAGCAGTTCACGTACTGCGTGTCCAGGTCAATGACAGCCTCTTGGAGCTGTTCAACGAGGTATTGCGCGACGCACGTTTTGCCGACGCCGCTCGGGCCATGGAGAAGTGCCGGGTCGGGTTGCTCGCCGTTCGTGATCGGAGTGAGTGTGCTGGAGAGGTGGTTGACTTCGGCGTCACGGTGTTGCACCTCCCGGGGGATGAACTTGGGTTGTAGGACGCGAGCATCCGTTATCATACTTCGTTGACAGGGAGGCTACTATCGTAAATCGAAGGGCATCGTTTCCGATATTTCCGATACTCTTCGGATACCCGCTTCAAACTGGGTGTTCATCACCCGGAAACGCCAAGCCTCGCGCCCGACACCCAGTGGTATGCGCATCGTGACGTGGAACTGTAACATGGCTTTCCGAAACAAGCGGGCCAAGGTACTCGGCTGGGATCCAGATGTACTCGTAATTCAGGAAGCCGAGAATCCCAATCACAAGGGTTCGTGGAACAAATTCACGGACTGGGCATGGATAGGCGATAACCCGAACAAGGGACTCGCCATATTCACCCGGAACGGACACGCAATTGACCCGATCAACGCCCCAGCGACAGACGCCGAATACGTCCTCCCTGTTACTGTCGCTGGTCGAACGATTGTCGGGGTGTGGGCGATGAACGACAAGAGTAACCCGGAACAACGGTACATCGGACAAGTTCACACCGCGCTCCAGGACTACAGCGAACTCGTCAACGCGGAGACGATCGTTGCAGGTGACTTCAACTGGAACGTCCAGTGGGACGAATCGCCGAAAAGCCCGCTTGTCGGGGGCTTCGCCGACGTCACGTCCACATTGAATGCCTGTGGGTTGATGAGCGCGTATCACGGTGCCACGGACGATGAGCTCGGAGAGGAAACGAAGTCAACGTTCTTCATGCACAAGAAGCAGGACCGGCCGTATCACACCGATTATATTTTCGCACCCAGTTCAGTAATTGAATCTGACGCGGTTCGTGTCGGCCACTTCAACAACTGGATTGATGCGAGTGACCACATGCCTGTCATGCTTGATACATCCGAATAACTGGCACGACCGCATCACTTCAACCATGAAATTGATGCGAGGCTCGCCCGGAAGCCTGGAGGCGGACGCTACAACCTCCGAAATGGCGGGCTTTTCAGCGGCACACTGGGCACATGCAGTCACTGTCTGATTTCGTTCAGAATGAGAAACCACACTCTTCGCACACGTCGTCTACTAGGTCCCCAGAGATCCTCGGCGGCTCTGTTTCAACCCGTCCAAAATAGACATCATCGGCGTCAACTTCAATGTCAATACCATCGCTGGAAGACCCCGACAACCCGCTAAAAGCATCCTCAAGTAGATCTTCCATCGTCGATAACGCAAAGTTCCGAGTAACCGAGTAGAGATACCCTCGTTGTTCCCCTGTGGTGAAGCTATCGAGTTCTGAAATGAACTTGCAGTACGGGCATCGAAGATTCATGAATCCCCTCTCCTCATAGCGTTCCAGGTCGATCTTGAACTGGGAGCGGCAACGAGGACACTCCCGGCCAAGCATTCCAGTCTCGCCCACCGGGATTTCTAGAGATCGCCGTCTAATCTGCGTCATTCTACGCGCTCAGCCGTTTCCCAGGCCTCATCAAAGACTTCTAAATCGTTCTCCAGATTCACAGGCCGGAGTTGACTAATCGTGTGATGCCGCCCACCTGCATCAGCGAACGTGTGATCCCACACCCATCCAGCTTCACGATCCCGGATAACCTCCCGTGAATGGAACGGATACTCCCCCCAGTAATCCAAATACCGAAGCGCTACATCACCGTCTTTCCCGTCGTTGTACTCCCGGGAGAGTCCAATGTTCTCCTCTCCGACTTCCTGGTCCGACATAAGAATCTTCACATCAACGACGGACGGGACGTGACTCTCCAATAACTCGTATAGACGACCCTTCGCGTACATATCCACAACAATCACTTCTTCACGAGCTACCTCCACAATGTCACGGAACACGTTCTCAGCTTTCTCACGATCACCCTGCTCTATTGTGTGCTGAGTATACCGTTGCACCGGATGAGTCCGGGGAATTGGAATCCCCTCATCACGGTACTGCTCGTATCGATCCCGTCCCTCTCCTTCTAATTGAAAGTGGCTAGAAGTCCCGGATAGGTCAATAAGCCCCTTTTCTGAGAGATACCAGAGATTCCGTTTCATCTCCTCAATGGAGACATCCAACTCCTCAAAGATCTCATTCCTATCAATAACGGCGTGCGGCTTCCCTCGATCCTTCTCGTACGCTCGGCGAAGAATTTCATAGCGAAGGTCCGTATCGAGCAGGGTTTCGTATCCTTCCCGATCAAGCTTCTCGACACCTTCTGCGTTTATCCGAACAGAGTGCTGAGCCCTATACTCTACCTGTCGATTATCCTCAAGCCGCTTTAGATGGTACCGGAGTTCATCCAGATTTAGATTCTCGAACTCCTCAGCCATTTCTCGAGGATCGGCGTACCGCCGGAAATCATCACTCACCGCCTCGTAGATGTAACTCAAAATCTCTCGGTGGATTTTTTGGTCGTTGACACTCATTCCTGACTACTGTCTATTGGAGGAATAAAACCGTTTCTCCGCTAGAGAAGAGGATACAGCGATACCCCTGCTGTGCTCGCGTTTTCATACTTGACTGCCCAAAGCCAGCTGACTTCGATAGGATGCATAGAGATCCCCGTTGTGAATACACGATTTCGTCAACAACGAGGACGGGGGTTAGCGAACTCGTGAGCTTGCTACCCGGTGCAACAGGACGACGGCGATTCCACCAACCACGAGGTCGAGTACTCCGAGCACGACCACTGCTGGTACGATTGTGTTCCAGATGCCCGAGAACGCCGCCACGTCGATTACGGTGAGGACGTCCTGGCCGAGCATTAGCGCTCGAACGGCGTCGACGCCGTACGTGACCGGATTGACCGTTGCCACGACTTGCATCCACTCGGGCAGAACGCTGACCGGCAGGAAGGCACTGGAGACGAACAACAGCGAGAACTGGAGCAAGTTCGTCCAGACCGCCGTCGATTCGGAGTCTCGAGTCACGAGTGCCGCGATGTTCGAGAACGCGGCGAACCACAGCGAGAACACGATGACGACGGCAACGATTCCAAGCACGCCGGCCAGTCCCGTCTGCACGTATGTTCCGGGGGACCCACCAGTATCGACCCACAACGCGACCTTGCGGATGAGTTGGGCCTGTCCCGGGGCACGATTGGCGAACATCTCCGCCGGGCGGAAGCGAAGATCATCCAGTCGGTAGTTGTGTGAATCTTTGCGGAACTCCTGACGGCTTCTCGATGAGATAATTCGTTCAGCGGTGAACTTTGATGATAAACGCCCGAATTCTTCCTTACGTACGGGCTTATTGAGTACTGTGAGAAAGATCTGTATTCCCTCACAAATCGCATTAATCATCACTGCACAAATCGGACAACTAACCTACAGATTCGGACTATACAACGGCGGTTATCAGCCATTTGCCCAGGTTGTGGACTTACTTAATGTGGCCAGAAGGTCCGTTATTCTTCTACTGTGAGCCCTCGCGCAAGAGTTGATATCATTTTCTCCTGAAGTTGGTAATACACCTCGTCTTGAACCTCCTCAAAAAGAGCTGCGTATTCCTCATATTCGTCCTTATGAAGAACTAATAGGCCAAGAGACGAGCCCATGAGTCCTAACACAGTTATGGGGTCCATCTCCGAGATCGGTCCCTCACTTTGTTCTTGAATGTCCTTGATTGGCGGAATCAACCCCTCCATCTCTTTCTGCTCGATCTCGACGATCTGTTCAGAGGACATGTTTTCGAGAACGTCCCGGTAATCCTTCTCCACAAATAACTTTTTTATAAACTTATTCCCCTCACTAAATTCGACATAACATCGGAAGAATTTCTCTAGTCGCTCTTGCGGATCGTCCACCCCTGATAGTTCGGACTGCATCTGCTCCGTAAACTCGTCAAACTCGCGTTCGAAGATCTCCACATAGAGGTCCGCTTTCGCGTCGAAAAACTGGTAGAACGTGGGTTTAGCGATGCCGACCGGGTCAGTGATGTCTTTCAGGGTCGTCTTCGCCGGCCCATACGTCACCAACAGTTCACGCCCTGTCTGGATTAATTCCTCGTGTATCCGGTCTCGCTCCTCATCGCTGAATTTCCGCATACCTCCCGTGAGTTCTGAAAACCTATAACCGAAACGGTTCTCGTTTATTACTACAAAACCAAAATAGATATTTAGTCACAACTGGCAGGTGGGGTATGGCAACAATCGAAGTGAACGACCTGACGAAAGACTACGGGAGCGTTCGCGCCGTCGATTCGATCTCATTCACCGTCGAGCGTGGGGAGATCTTCGGATTCCTCGGCCCGAACGGCGCGGGTAAGACGACCACAATCCGAACACTGCTCGGATTACTTGAACCAACAGAGGGAACCGCGAGCGTCCTCGGCGCTGACGTTCACGACGAGGACGCACTCATCGACGCGAAGGAACGAATCGGGTACTTGCCGGCGCATCTCGGCTTCAACGAGGAAGTAACTGGAAAGGACGTCCTCGACTACCACGCATCGGTCAAAGGCGAATCACGCCGCGAGGAACTTCTCGAGATATTCACGCCACCGGTGGAGCGCCCCGTCCGCGAGTATTCGACCGGGAACAAGCGCATGCTTGGCATCGTTCAGGCATTCATGCACGACCCCGACCTAGTGATCATGGACGAACCGACGTCCGGCCTCGATCCGCTCATGCAGGAGGAGTTCAACGAGTTTGTCAGGGGTGAACGCGAGCGCGGCAAGACGTTGTTCTTCTCGTCGCACGTCTTGAGTGAGGTGCGGCGCGTCTGTGACCGTGTCGGGATTCTCCGTGAGGGCGACCTTGTTGGTCTTGAGGATATCGAGTCGTTGCTCGGCCAGGGTGGCAAGCGGGTGCAACTCCAGACGACGGACGAGGCCAGCGCGGATCTCACAGCGCTCGACGGCGTCATCGATGTGCAGACGTTCGCCGAGGGAATTCAGTTCATCTACACGGGAGAGTACAATACGCTCCTCCGCGAGCTCGCATCCCACGATGTCCGTGAGATAGAAATCAATGAGCCACCGCTCGAGGATATCTTCATGCACTACTACGGGAAAGATGACGCCGTTGAATCCAACCAGGAGGTGGCGTCAGATATTTGAAACCACCCGATATGAGATGGGTCGCCGGCTCCGCGGAACCGTGGTTCTGACCGTCGGTGTGAGTCTCTACACGGCGTTTATCGTGTGGTATTTCTCCCTGTTAGACCCGGAAGCCTTCAAGCAGGTGGCCCAGTCGTTGCCACCGGCGATGCTGGAGGCGTTCGGCATGCAGGCGATCGGATCGATTGGTGGGTTCCTCGGCGGGCAGATCTACACGTTCGTATGGTTGCTGGGGCTGGGAATCTACTTCGCATACACGGCGGCGGGAACGATAGCGAGTGATATCGAAAACGATCGAATGGATCTGTTGCTCTCGTTCCCGGTGTCTCGAAGTCAGTTACTCCTCGAGAAATTCGCATCGTTGCTCCTTCCAATGACCGTGCTGAACATCGTGGTGGGTGGTGTCACGTACGGGCTTGTGCTGGCGATTGGCGAGACGATCGATCCGATGCATCTCGCGCTGGCCCATCTCCTCTCAATCCCGTATCTCCTGGTCTGTGCGGCGATTGGCATGGTGCTCTCAGTGCTCGTGGACCGTGCGGCAATTGCAGAACGCGCCGCAATGGGAGCAATATTCGTACTCTGGATGGTTGAATCAGCGGTCGGCACGGCTGAGAGCGTCGCCTGGCTTCGATACATTAGCCCAACGCACTACTACCAGCCAACGCCGATTCTGCTCACTGGAACGTACGAATTGATGGATGCTGGAATCCTCCTTGCCGGATTCTTGGGCTTGCTGATCATTGCTCAAGTGCTGTTCCAGCGCCGCGACATCTGACACAGTAACGAGATCATTCCCAGTCGAAATCAGGTGGGTATAGTTGCTAAATCCTGATCGGGTCTATGACGAAAACAGGATTTCGCCACACTCTCACTCGTCTTCAGTCCCGGAAAATATTGACGCCAGATTAACATTTGATCTGTGGGTACAGGAGAATGAACGACGTTGTCACCCGACAAGTCCGCTGAGGGTAACTGTGTAACAATACGCGATACAGGCGAATCCCTCAATGACGCTGTCAATGAAGGAATTCACGCAGATGCAGATGTCGTCCTGAAGTCGGAATACCACTTCAGCACGGGGGACTTACGAGAGGAACTCGCGTTGTTGCGTACGGGCTCGTTCGACGCCGTTGTGTTCGAAGCCGCCCGCGAGAACGTTGAAGAAGTCCCTACGCCGACGATTACCGATCGGATCGTTGGTCTCCCGTTCTTCTTCCTCGGATTCCTCTACACAGACACTACGCCACTTCTCGCCGCGGCACTCAAAGACGACGTTGACGTGCAGTACACGCGTGAATCGGACGGGGATGTTATCGAAGGACTCCCAAGCATTCTTCCATTAGTCGTACTCGGAATCGCCCTGACGCTCGGTGCCGGGATTGCGTATTTCGGAGCACTCGCTCTTGTTAACGCGCGGTATGCCGTATTGAGTTTCGGCTGTTACGCTACGATCTTCGCAATCCCCATCACGGTGCGCTACGCTCGCGGGAAGATATCCGGCGGGGCGAATCGAAATGAGATCATGGCGAACCGCATCGCGGACGCCGTAGCGGATACGAATGATGGGCGTGTGTTCGTGCCAGTTGGTGCGCGACACACGGACCCATTGCGTAAGCGACTCCCCGATAGGATTACCACGGACACGATCTCTCCTGCCTATAGATTTCTGAGCGTCCCGGCGATGAAGGAGTTTCTCCCTGGTGTCACGAAAAGCATTGTACTGATTGTCGCCGTCTGGATTGCTGTAGCCGGCATCGGTGGCGCCGTCGTCATTCTCGCGTACGGTGTTGTCGGCCTTGTGTGAGCTGTACCACCGGCCCGCTGTACAACCTTGAGGTCCAGCGGTGAGGATGAGACACCTGGTTGGCCATTGGGAAGCCTCTCCCCGCTGGTAGTCCAATAGGCCGATACCGGATAACGTCACTTTCAGCGTTCACTGGCCGGCCAACAATTTTCTCCCCAGCACGCTTGCTGAGTGGCAATGGAAGCGCCGAACGAAACTACACCGAATACGTCGGACAATCCAGAAGACGCACTCCCTGATCCAAGCGTTCTATCCCTCGATGAATATCTTTCCATGCAACGCTCTCTCGGGAACCGCACCCGTTACGAGATCGTGTACTACCTTCGGCACGACGGCCCTCAGACGGCTACTGATCTTGGTGATCTACTTGGTGAACCAAGCTCAACAATCCACTATCACCTCGAGCGGCTCACCGACGTGGGACTCGTTGAAGAGCGACTTCGAACAACGCCCGATGATACGGAGCGATACTATGGCGTGACGATTTTAGCAACTTCCCTGCTCTCCGAAGGGCTTGAAACTGTCCTTGAACGCGAATAGGACTTCCGCTCGGCCTACGGTAAATCCAAGGCAACAGAATCGTCGGAGAGTACATAATCTACTAAATCGGTAAGTCAAGCCCACCGTCAAACAGGTCACCATCGTCGACGAACAGGGAGTCATTATCGCCGAGCACATTTTTGTCCACGAGGTTCTTTATCTCCTCCAGTCCGCTCGTTCGTTGGAACCTCTGTAGTTCCTGAAGGTCGTCTTTCTGGAAGAATTGTGAATACGCCGCAGGAAGCGTATTCTGGAGTGTCCTCGTCGTCCGAATGATATACTCCAAGACGTCAGTCACTTCTTCTCGAATCGTCCAGTGGACCTCTCGAAGCAGGATCGAGTATACCTTGAGGCCGACGAGACCTCGAACGCGGACGAGCAAATTGTTCGCAACCGTTCGGGTGGCCCAGTAGGAGAACCGATATCCGAGTGAGTACTGAATCATCAGTACCTCGACGATGAGCATTCCGCAGTTCAGGAGGAAATTTTCCAAGGCGGCCTGCTCCGCCGTAGAGTCCTCTGGTAATCGTCGCATCCGACACCCACTATCTGCCACTTGCTTCGCGGACATCACCAAGGGGATGAGGTTGGCGGCCGTCTTCATGACCTCATCAACACCGCCAAGGACAGACGCATCTAGATCGATGTCGAAGTGAGAGTTGAAGGCGTCAATGAGCCCCTCGATCTGACGGAGGTAGTGTCTGGCCTCAGTAGGGAGTTCCTTTGGGTTCTGGGCAGTCCGAATCTTTGTCACAGCTGTCTCGTCAATCTCCTTGATTTCCCCATAGATATCGCACACGTCAGACGCGGCGTCCTTCCCAGCCGCAATTACAGAGTCTGCTTCCCGGACTGGATTCAGGAACTCATCTAGGACCTCCTCGGAGTGTTCAATCCGTTTCTCCCGGTTGGTTTGCCTGAGCCAGTCTGGGAGCGAGTACCCCGAGGCGGCCAATATTCCAGTACTTTGTAAGAACTCTCGCCGTTGCATGATCTGGATTACCGGTTTTGCTCCAACTGGTTCGTCAACCGTGTCTGAATATCGCCAGCCCGGTTATGAGTGCTAAATCAACCCAACACCAATTTAGTAACGGTGATAGATATCTGGCTTCCAGGCGTGGTTTTCGTCTGAGCTTGAGCTATCACGCGGGACAATCAGTGAAGATTTTCAACGGACGAAGGTGAAAATCAGCCAGTCTGTCGTAGAAGTAGAGATCAAGATCGTTACTTATGCTTATTTGAATACTCCTCTACAGGACGAGCATGGAGAATCAATCATTCCCTTCAGATATCTCGGAGTGGACGTGGGAGACTATCGAGTCACTCTCCGATGTCGATCACCCAGAGAACACGTATCTCGAATTCAAGCAGTACCTCCAGTATCCGGGCAGTACTGGCACTACGGAGTCTGAGTGGCGACAGAGCGTTGAGCGAGAATTCACCGCGTTTGCGAACGCGAGTGGTGGAATTATCGCCTTCGGGATGCGTGACGACACCGAACCGCGACCCTTCGAGCCTCCAGAGCACGACATTTCGCAGACCGTTAAGCAGTATATCCATGACACAACCCCCATCGTCCAGACGGAAGTTACCACGATTCCTACCCCGAGTGAGGACACGAACCGCGTCATCGTCGCAGTCCGCGTCCACGAGGCAACACGCAAACCTGTCGCCACTTCTGATTCCGCCTTTTACGTCCGAATCAACGACCAAAAACAGCCGATGAACCGGGAACAGGTTGAGTCCCGATTCGTCGAAACTGACCGACGTCAACAGGCCGTTCGGCAACTAGAAATGGAACTGGACAGCTTTGTCGAGACATACGAAGAAACATTCAGTGACTACCCCCTCATTGACCAGCCCCCGGACTACCATCTAATCGACCGAGAGGCGCTCAAAGAAGTGTTCCGAGAAAACACGCACCTCTATACCGACGAACGAACCTCAGAGATCATTCAGGGCATCTTGGCCAAACTTCGAGAGATCGACTCACACGAGCGTCAGTACGGTCGGATGCTCAACGGCGTCGTATTTAACCCATACGAGGATCGTGAGCACATGAACCAGAAGACACGAATGCAGTTCCGAGATATGGTAGATAGATTGTACGAGTTGATCCAACAGCTCTCGGAACAGACTAACCTCCAGACCCCCTAACAACCAGATACTGCTTATCGGGACATCTACAAGGTCGCTTGTCCGTGCTACTACACGCCTGAGTAACTGAATGACTAACGATGAATGAATAGCAAGAACCCGCCAAGCGATATCGGTGTGAGCCGATCAACATAGCACCACTTTCGTTCCCGACTGGAAGGATATATGGTGTAGAGTCTACCTGAAGGGGTTTGACTCAGCCTGAACTAGCATCACCAATAGATAGCAACTATTTGCGATTCGATTTGGAGAGCGTCGACATCTATCGTCTCTCCTTCGCTACTCAAAGACGTGTATTCGTCGAATATCATGTAGTCAGTAGCCTCAGATTCGTCATTCTTTGAGAGGGAGACACCGTGGTCTCGAAGATACGTTGCATAATCGGTGTAAAAGTCAATCAGTTCGGTTCCTCCAGATGGAGAGAGTCCTAGGACCCCTTTTTCAACTACGTATCCGGTCAGGAACTCCCGATGAAGATCATCCCCAACCTCATCAATACCTGCTCGTTCATCAAATTTAGCAAGCGTATCTACCCACTCATCTAGGTCCGCATCATCATTGACAGTATCACTCGCCTCCTCTTTGGCGAGGGCCGCCGCACGTTCCATAAATTGAGTTAATAGCTGAGCTAGCGGCGAAGAGACCGTTTCGATTTTCTGTGCGAGGCTCAGTGGGTGCCACGACTCCTCGTCATACGTCTCCTCAACACGACAGAAGACAGTGTATTCTTCCTCGTCAAACAGGGCATCAGGAACGTCTTGCCAGAGCTTCAGGGCATTCAACTGACCCACGATATGAAGCGGCACTCCGTCAGAATCGTCGGGGTCACCTGGCTGGATTCTCCCATCCTTTACTTGGTAATCGAGAACGCGTCCACTCACTGGAATCTCCGCCCCAAACATGGATTCGATAAGCTCTAAGACATCTTCGTCCTCTGGACCAACCGCCTCGGGAATATTCTCTTGAAGGTACATCATCACCTTATAAAATCGATACAGGTAGTGCGTCTCCAGCTCAACATCAACCCGAAGAATCTTCCCTCGAATCACTTCAGACACATCTACCTCGGTCTCCTCGTCCGAATCGATGAGACCGACATCCTCATCGCGCCGTCGATGCTTATCTAACTGGTCAAAGAGGGACTGAATCGCATAGTTGTGTACCACTTCGGATGAACTCTCTCCCATCTCCACCTGCTCACCCTCTACCTTCGCGCCAACCCCGGAAATACTCGCATTCACACCACCAGCAACACGCTCTTTTGATCGACTCCCGATCTGCTCAATCCGTTCCTGCTTGATGGCACCCTCAATTGACGCGAGAAGACTCACAACACTATCCCGATCCAGATAAACAAACTCCCGAAGCTCCCTCTCGTACTCACGATCGTCTGCTTCAACATCTGGTTCTCCGCCGTTGGATTCCCCGGCAGAGCCGGTTTCTGGTGACTCGCCGTTCGGAGATTGTTCATCTCCATTCTTTCTGCCCAGCAGACTCGAAATCCGATCTCTCAATCCCATTAGCCTGAACCCTCCTCAGCTTCTTGCTCTCGTCGTCGTTGCGCCTCCTTGTTATTGATTTGTGCCTGCACTCTCTCATAGGCGCGCTCGACATCCATTCGACGAATCGTCGGGGACCCCTCCCGGTCCCGTTCTTCCTTCAAGAGAATCTCCCCAATCTCCTCGAACAATGACTCAATATGGGCGCCCGTCCACCCTTCCGTCTTCTCCACAAGGTCATCAAACGACACGGTATCAGCGAATTCAACATCCGGTCTGTGGATGTCGAGAATTTCTCGTCTGCCTTCACGTGACGGGCGGTGGAATTCGATTTCACGTCCAAACCGACCAGGGCGCCGAAGTGCTGGATCAATTGCCTCTATCAAATTGGTCGTCCCAATGACTACCACCCGGCCACGATCCTCAATGCCATCCATCAACGATAGCAATTGACCGACGGTTCTGCGGCCAGAATCCATCGTTTTGTCTCGTCGTGGTGCTACAGAATCAATCTCGTCAAAGAAGATGATCGCTGGCGGGTTGTTCTGGGCCTTCTCGAATAATCCGCGAAGTAACCGCTCTGTCCTTCCAACCAATTCGGCAGACAGCTCTGGGCCCCGAATACTGTAAAACGACGCGTCCTCTACCTGGTTGGCAACAATTTTCGCCAGATACGTTTTGCCAGTCCCTGGCGGGCCGTAGAACAGCACGCCTTTCGGAGCATCCATCCCGACATCTTCGAACCGCTCTGGTTCCTTGAGCGGGACTTGCACTTTGTATTCCACTTCCTCAACAACCTCATCCATCCCACCGAAGTCAGAATACTGCTTGTCAGGGACGTTTTCTGGTTCAAGGTCAGACGGATCCATGTCGTTCACCCCGCGCCGCAAACTTCCCCCGTCATCATCGTCAAGATCAACGATATCCTCCTCAAACACGGTGTAGAATTCCCCTAAATCCGTGAGCAACACGCCGTCACCAGGCGAGACATCTTCCTCCGGAATAGGTAGAACCTGTTTCCCAGTCTCAGTCCTCACTAGAAGAAGATCATCCGTCTTCTTCTCAATGATTCCTTGTTGTCCGGATGGGTCATCCTCTCGCGCAAATCCAACCGCCTTATCCCGTGTGTAGTGGTCTTCAACCTCAACGAAATCACCGGGAGTTACTTGGCTCGAAATCTCATTCTTGACCTGAATAATCTCCCCATTGTCATAGACCAATAGATGCTGATCCTCTACAGCGAGTACTTGTAACACCCGGACATTTCCCATATTTCGCCGTTTCTCGCCTACCACTTATGATATCTTCGCCAATTTGGCTGAGGAAAAGAGTGAATGAAGCAGTTAAGTGTATCCGTTCGATGAACATATCCAACGCCACGCACGAGTCCTTTGCTTCAACTATACTGGTTAGAGTTCATCACTATGTACACCCCGGATTTAATTTTCTTCGCGCAGTTCACCGGTCATGGACGATATTATTCCCGAACACACTGCGGGACCAGGGAAACTGCGAATCTTTGTGTCTCTGCTAATGCTTCTTGTCTTGATGCTAGTCATCGGATCGATTCTATCCGCGTTCTACAATATTCACTGGGTGGAAGACTTAGCGATGGTACTTGCAGACCATCCCTTTGTGATTTTTGAGATAGCAGGGCTACTAGCGATACTCTCGCTCTTGATTAAGGCGATTAGTTTTGCTAATGACGAAGGCCTGGTTTAGGGAATCTGTCCGAATTCGTGTCTATCAACCATCTCAGAAACCACTATTCGCCAAACTTGTAACCACTAACTCCGCCCTGAGCTTCGTTTGAGGCGCGTCACCGTACTCTCCCCGCAATACCGGGTTAAGAAAATTTAATATGGTGGCGACTTCATCACTACTCAAGGATGTCTCAACAACCTCCGTCGATAGGGGATGCAGATCTTGACTTGGAGAGTATTCTCCCGGAGGACAGCCTTCTCTCGATTGAAGACTATCTGGAAATGTACAAAGTAGCCGCCTCGAAACCCGCGTTCAACATCCTTCGTGCACTTAGCGAAGAAGGCAAACTCAGCACCAGCGAGCTCGGGATGATGCTCGACCGCGAAGACAACGACCTGCACTACTACCTCCGGAAGCTCAAGCGGTCCGCGCTCATTCGGAACCGCCGCGACCCGAATACCGGAACCGAAGAGACGTACTCCTACTACGAGCTCACTGACCTCGGGCACGTCATCCTTACCGAAGGGTTGGCGACTGGAATCCAGGAACTGGTCAAAGAGGAATCCACTATTAGTAAACAGGAGGGCAAATAATCGGAAAGGCCAGAAGCTCTTTCGAAGGACCAGGGGTTTGTCTTGGCCGGTTACACGGCTCGTCTGAGCGACGGTAAATTCGACTTGGAGAGGTTCGCAGACTATAACGAGTGAAGAAGACCTTACGCAAGACGAGGCCGCAACTCGGACGACAATACCGGACTATCGGTCCTTACGGTGAACAAGGACCTCTTCGGGTGGAATAGAGTAGATACACTTCAATTCAGGGAGAGCTAGTGCCTTTGCGGTGAGCGAGCGGTGGATGCCGTCAGACGTGACGTAGTATTCGTTATCGATTTTCTGTAGCCGTGGTGGAGCAGGGTCCTCTCGCCAAAATTCGTCGTTGTGAAAGCGTGCAAGGTGGCTTTTGATACGACCACTGTTGAACCGGTTGATGTTTGATTCAAAGGTTCCTGCAATGTTTGAGGGGTTGATGAACTCGGTCTCCTCGGGGTACGGAAGATAGTCCGAGTCGGAGCCAAGCTTTGGGTCCGGTATTCGGGGAGGTGTCTTCCATTCGTTGACGAGTTCGGTTGAGGCACTAATCTCACCGTCGTCAACTTTGTGATAAAGTTCTTTAGCGCGGTCGCGCTGGGGATCCGTTAATGAGTACGTTTCCATTGAAATTCAGTATTCAGACAAGTGCTTAAAGGTCCAACCGTGAAATATCTGGAACTCATCCAATCGATCTAATCATTTGAACTTGATTGGGTAGAAATGAGTCATGTCGTTGGTTAGTGATTGAGGTCCCTTAGTTCGTCCAGGATAGCCATGACTTCGTCGCTAGTCAGGTCGGAGACACCTGCTCGAATTGGTGCCCAGTTCTCCTGTTGCTCTTCTACCGCCTCTTCCATCCGATTTAACGTCTCGCCCCAATACGTCGTCCCAAGAGACACCACATGCTCCCCACCGGACTCAGCGTACCACAACACATCGAACAACACTTCAAAATTCTCAAAGGCACGCTCATACTGGCTCTCCGACACGAAAAACTCCATTCCTGGATCTTCTAGCGTTTGTTTCATAGACGAACGAAGAGACTGTTCTGCACCTTCTCTATCGAAACCCCTTCCCCACTCACCGGTGAGCCATTGTGGATGTAGGGCCTTAGCAGGAAGCTCCTCACTGGGTTGGGCCGAACGTACGTTCGATATCTCAACGGGGTTAGTTAGTAGAGTAGAAACAAGATCCCAGTTATCGCCAGCCACTCCGGCGAGCCCAGCACCGTACAGAACGAGAGTGGCAGGGTACCGCCGCAAATCGTTCAATTTTCCATTGAACTGACTAGTGGGGCTCTGACTTGGCGTAAGGGTAGAGAGACTATCAGAGATGGGGTCTTTTCCTGAATTTACTGTCTCACCACCCCAGTACGCACAGGTCATCACTACGGCGACTATTGTCTGCGTCAGGTTCCCGTATTCCTGATATCGATCTGTAAATGAGAAGTCGTCATCCAACTGCTCCGTACTGAGTGGGAATCGTTCCTCATTTTGTACGTTCTTCCCTGTACGCACCGCCGTCTCACGGATGAGGTCCGCGAGATCGATTCGGTGTTCGTCGCGTGGAAGATAGCGTTTCGCCCGCTCTCGCGCAATCGGTGTTGACAACGGCTCCCCCTCTTCCGCGTCCGCTAGTGCTTGAACTCGGCCTTGGAGGTCAGTGAAGAGCGAAATCGCTCCGTCATGGTGAATCGTGAAGGCATCACGATGCGCAACCAATTCACCGGCAATGTCCCCTAAGTTGCTGTAGTAGGTCCAGTACGTCGAGTATCGATGAGTTTCACATTCCTGGAGAGACTGGCGAAGGCGCGTGTCGTACTCTCCCGACCAACCGCAGACGATCAACCCATACTCTTGGAACACGCGGTCAATGATCTGCCGAATCGGCTCGGAATACGACTCTAGTTCCGAGCTGAGATTCTTGACGTTGGTCTGCTTGTAGTCGCCGTTCACCTTCACGACGACCGCATCTTGGTGCTGTAAGGGTTCCGCGCCTTGAGCACTCTCTTCTCCAGAGATGACGACAGGATTTACACCTCGGTCACGAAGCGCTTGTTCAAGGAGTTGGTCGAAGTTCGTCGTGAGGATGACGTCAATATAGCCCTTTTCAACGAGCCATGCAATACTCTCATGGGCTTCGGTTGGAGTCTTCTCACCTCGTTCAGCTTCTTCCTCGGTTGGTTCGAAGAAATCCTCGAGAAGTGATCGACGCTCAGTTTGTGTTCTTGCTAGCCCCTCGATAAGGTTCTCATACGTCGCTGGTTCGTCATAGGTTTCCTCATACCAGTCAGTCGGGTCAGTGTCGTCGTCAATTGGTGTTCCCTCGGTGGCGGCGGCACGCTGAGCGAGCTTGGAGACGACGGTCCAGCCCGTCGGAATACCGGCTTCCGTGGAGACGCCGGATCCAAGAAGGAGTGCGTATCTGCCGGGGTTGTTCCGTACTGAGAACGTCAGTGACATCCGAGCGTCTACCATTGGTTTCCCTCCGCCGCAAGGCTGTGAATCATAGATTCATCATCGGAGCGTGTTCCTCTAAATGTTGCCACATTTGGAGACAATCAGTCCTCGTCTCAGAGAAGCACTCCGTAGACGTTCCCTAAGACGTGCTTGACAACTAGGGAAGAGCGAGTGGTGGGAACGGAAGACAGAGAGATGAACTCAGAGATCCAGTCTAATCGGGAAATTCGAAGTTCGTTTTTGCTAATTCTTCCATCGGAATGACGGGGTGTTCAACATCCTCCCGGCTGGTTCGACTCATAAACTCCTCAAAGGAGGGGATCTCGTCTTGGTCCTCGATTTTGCCAGAGAGAATATCGTCGATAATCTGTGATACAACTATCATGGTCATTAACACGGCTACCGCACCTCTTCTCGTGGAATCTGCAAACAGATTCACATTGACAATGAGTGTTTGATCTGACACAGTTACGTCGTATCCGCCTGTTCCAGAGTCAGAGTCAGAAAAATGGACTTCCTTTCCATAGTACGGGTGGGACTCGATATCTTCGGCACGAGGTGGTGTGTCCGGGATTTCAAACTGTGCGATTACCTCTGCCTTTCCTAAAAACAGGCCCTTGATCAGGGCGTATCCTAATTGCTGATCTGCGTTTTCATATGCGCTTATCTAGTCGGAGTTGTCCGTTACCTTAACATCAACTACATTTACTGAATGCCGGTTTGTCCGAAGCACTCGGTCGTTCGTATGTGAAAAGAGACTGTCCCGTAATTCAGAAGCGATTTCGGATGCTGTCGGTTTGTTCCCGTGACGGTAGTACACGTATCCTAAAACCACTCCCAAGAGGCTCACACCAAGTCCAAGCACCGAGAGGATACCAACCATCTGCTGGTTCGATAAAGCGGCTTTCTTCTAATAACTCTTGAGAGACCATCTCAGATAACGTCGAGTACGCTCACGTCTTTCTCTAAGACGTTGTTCTGCATATCCCATCGCTGAAGGAAGTCCAAGCCATGTTCGTACCCACCTCTCCACACCCGGCGAATTAGAGCGACTACGAGAATCCCGATAATTGACGAGTTACTGCTCAATACCTTCGCGTTCCATCCGCGCTTGAACAGGAGAACTGAATCCTGATCTCGAGGATTCGCGGAAGTATAGCATGCGAGATTGATCAGCGCTTTCGTGAATAGCAGGCCGTGGTTGATTAGAGTGAAGAATAGGAACACAGCAATCGAAGGGACGACTGCGGGAACCCCACTTAGGCCGAGATGTGTGAGAAGGATATATAGGCCGAATCCAAGCATTCCGCCCGTAAGGCCATCAAAAACTTGGAGCTTATTCACCCCATCTTCGACTGTCAGGATTTTCTTTCGAGAGTTCTGCAAGGCGGTGTGTACTTCCAGAGCAACCTCTTTGGAGTCAATTTCCCACGACTCTTCCGTTCGATTCTCTGTCCAGATTGACTCAATGTCGTTCCGAAAGCCGACCAGGTGACTACCGTCAAAGATCTCCGACAGCTCCTGCTCCGCTTTACTTAGCTGAGACTGGAACGGTCTGTCGGCCATCAACAGCAATCAATTGGACGCCATATAGCAAAGACGTTGCCCTGGGTGAACAACTGAAATGAATCACTGGTGAGACCCGGAACCGACGCTCTCACCTGCTTGACCGCAAGGTAACCGTGCGGGTTGGTGAAGTGTCTCCCCTATGAATATTTGTAGACGTCCATTTGACCAGATTGCGAGACTGGTTTAACCTTGTCCACAGTCAGCGGCGCCGATTAAACCCGTGTTAGATTGAGTCCAAAACCCCCACCACCTCCCCAATTCCGATCTGATATCGCTCATTACGCCATTTCCGGGGGCCACTCCAAAAAGAAGCCTCACCCATCCGAAGATACACATCGATAATACTGTTCTTAGAGTTCGGAGGTGTCGTACCAATCAGGTTCAGGGCGCCCCTCGAAATTTTCGATCGTCTTGATTCGCGTTGTGCGGGTGAGGGCGGAGTCTGCTTCCGCAAGCACGGCGATTTCCTCGTAGAAGCCGAGGCGCTTCAGTAGCTCGAGGCCGGTTTCGGTCACAGCCCAGTACGTATTTGGCAGGTCGTTCGCTGGATCGTCAGCCTTGAGCCGGGTTACGACGCCCTCGTCAGCGAGTTCCCGGAGGTGATAGTCTATCGTACGCTCGTTGAGGTCGGTATTCCGGTATGCTAACTCCTCGACCGACAGCGCGCCTGAACCTGAGGCCAGGACTTGTTGGACGAGACCTAGTCGCGTTTCACTCAAGACCGCACGCATCTGCCTGATTCGCTCCGTGTCGCTTGGCGTATCAAAAGTTGGTTCCTCGTCGTCTTCCGTGGACTGAGCCATTATCACTCCCACGTGCATCCACCCCCTTGTCTGTTTTGGCGAACCCTGAATCAGGATTAGTGAAATAGAATTGAGGCCCCTACTTTAACTCCATTGCCACTCAAATTGCGACTGCCAACTACGACTCAGGACGGGTTCCGGTAAAACTATTCACAGACTCTGAACGCACAGGTCCTCTCACCACCCAGCTCAAATTGGCAATAATATTGGCATTAGGCCGTTGGATTAGTTTCGTTGGTTTTGTAGCACCCATAATTGTCAGATACTTTCTGATTTGTAGGTTTCTACCTTCCGAACCTGTGGACCACTGATTCGACCAGATACGTATCGCGATATATCGTTTATAGGTGCTCGTCGAAGATGTCTGCGAGTTCTTCCTGGACGAGTTCGCGCATGGCGTCGGCGCGGGCCTGCCGGCGGGTTCGCTCGTCGAGGTAGTTCCGCTCGGAGATATCGGCGTCCTTGGAGCCCTGGGCGGCGGCGACGGCGGCGGTGCCGGCGTCGATAGAGGGGCGTTGCTGGCGGTAGAGCCGATACCACGTCCGGCGTCCCATCTTCGGGAGCGGGTGGCTGCCGTCGATGGTGATGCCGGCGCGTTCGCCGAGGTCGCGGAACCACCGCCGCGCCGTCTCCGTCGACATGGGACGCCCGACCGACCGGCCGGGGAGGAGGTGGCCGGTCCAGCCGTCGTGTTCGGCGAGCGTGTCGATCCGCTCACGGACGGCGTCGAGGCCGACGAGGAGTTCGACCGTGTTCCGGGTTCGGCGGGCGTTCTTGCGCTGCCCCGCCTCGAACTCGACGTAGGGAACGTCGCCGTCGGGGGCGAGTTCGAGCTGGTCGACGTGGAGTTCACAGGCTTCGACGGGCCGTAACCCCCAGCCGGCGAGCGCGAGGAGGAGGAAGCGTTCGTCGGGGTCGCCGGCGGCGAGCATGGCGTCGAGGTCGTCGCGGCCGAGGGCGGGATGGTCGTATACGGGGTCTTCGTCCCACCCGAAGCGGTTGAGGAGGTTCTCCGCGGGGTTGTAGAGGCCGCGGCCCATCTCCACGAGGAACGTGTACCAGTTTTTGACCGCAGAAACGTACTTCTTCTTCGAGGCGAGGGTTCCCAACTCGTCGTCGAGGACGCGGAACGTATCCCGGACGCGCGCGATTTCGTCGGGCTTCGCCGTCTCGTCCAGCAGCGGCGAGAGCAGGTCGCCCGTCTCGTTCACCTCCCGGTAGGTGGTGACGTAGGTCTTCAGTCTGGACCGGCGGGGGTTGACCGTGGTCGCGGCGCGCCCCCGGTCGCGTTCGAGCTCCTCGAGGTAGTCCTCCAGGCCGCGAACGGTGGGTTCGTGGCCGAGCTCCCACCCATCGCTGCCGGCGTCCGGGTTCGGCGGGAGCCCGACGGCGTCGTAGAACTCCCCGGGGGAGCAGTCGTGATCGCGTCGGAGGCGTTCAACGAACCCCGAGTAATTAGCCTTCAGCCATCGGTAGGTGGGAGTCTCACGGTCGGGGTCGACGTCGACGTCCGGGTCGGCCCGAATCGCCGGCGCGATCTCCTCGCGGTAGAACTGGGCGAAGTCGTCGAGGCCGTCGAAGCGGGCGTAGTTCGGCATTAGTTCGTGGCAGTGCAAAGCGACGCTGGTGTCATTTATATCCCCCCGAGTGAGCGGCGCTGGAGCGGTGGAGAAGGCCGCTCGCTGTGCCTGGTGCCGATTCTAAGGGCATGGGTTTCGGTGGATAGAGCGATACAGTCCGATTGCTTAGTTTTTGTGTTTCGTGGTTGTCCCGTCCAGACAACCAGACAACACGCTCGTGCGCCGGATGGCGAGGAAAATGCGTATACCATATATCGCTATACAAAATTGGTTCCCGCGGGTGGCCCTAGTTCGGAGGTGGATTTCTGTAAATAGGCTGTTTCCGGCAGGTTTCACCACAAAAGCTGTCGCCCAGAGGCGTTAAGAGGATTGTTCTGGCATGCTACCAAGTTACCCCTACACTGTGTTATTGAGCCCGAAACCAGACCATATTTCACCATTCAAGCATAAATTCCCAGTGCGAACATCATCGGTGAACCACGCTCTGCATGAGACCTAATTCGTGTTCAGCATTCTCATGTACAACGTCTGTCAGCTCTCCAACGTCACTTTTAAGAATGGACGTTTCTCGGGAGCTGATGCACTACTCACCGGCGGTTACTCTAGGCGGGCTGGTGGACCGGCTCGCGATTCACCTCCAAGACGAATTCGACTAAGGAATCGACAGTCGTCAGGGTTGAGAAGTCTGGAGCGACAGCCATCACCTAATCTACTGGTTCTTCCCGGCTCAAACGAGTTTTACACTGGATCTCAATGTCGACGATGACGGCCCAAGTTACACTCCGAAGTAAGAGTGTCCAAAAGAATGAGTATCTATTCAGGTTGAGTTACTGCTAACCACTCCCTTCGAATCGCTTTGTTGGCGAAGTTGCGACTAAAGGCGGTGTTCAAAGAGAACCTCATTGTTCTGCTCACAGACTACTTTGAGACGGTCCTGAGTGCTACAACAGGTCTCAATCATGTCCTCTTCCATGCTTGCTGGCCCATTCTCATGCGGGCATATTGGTGTAAACAAGCGGAGGGAAGATAGAAGCCATCCTCGTTCATCACCGGTTCGAGACCACCAATCTGGAACGAAGCCGTCCAGTGCTTTCGCCGCAGCAATGTCTACCTCGAATGCCGATCTTGAGGGCCATTCGCCGATTGATCCCTTCTCATTCTTTAGGGCAACTCCCGAGTTGGTCTCAATAAGTCTGAGATTCGAATCTGATAACTGAAATGCAATGGCTGCATCGTGTGCCGTGCAGTCTGGTAGAGCTCTTATTTCGTCTTTCCAGACGCTTGAGAAGCTTTCTGTGAGGCATAGATCGTCCGATGAATCACAAGGAGCAACGACATTATGTCTATAAAAGAATTGCTCCGGATTATCTATGGCATTATTCGAGCTTTGGTTCTGTGCGGGGTCGGAATTACTCTCCAAACCTGTGGGTGGGGATTCAATCTCCTTGCCGAACGCTCTAAGTACAAATACCGGAAGGTACTTTTTCGTCAGTTTTGGAGTCCCCGGAATTAGGTAGCCCCGAAAATAGATTGCGGCTAAGAATAGAATGAACGCCACTCCACCAATGATTTGGGAGAAAAACCCGATTACCAGACTCAAAAATATGGAGATTAGTACATTTATGACGGTGCACGGTGTGCATCGGTTTTCGCCTGTGTACTCCGCCTGCTTGAATCTAGTCATCTCTATACTGGGAGATACATAACAAGCGTATGAACTTTATCCCTGTGTTGCTTCCCGAATCCAAACTACCCAGTCTTTACCGAACCTTGAATGGTTGGTCGTTGTGTACTGCTCACTCATCGACTTCTACATAAATGGACAGACATATGAGACTATAAGATTACATCAGGAGTGTCTATCAACAACTCGTCGTTTGGGTCGTTGGCTATCCTACCCCCACTTGAGAGATTCTACCCCGGCTTTGTGTCAATAACATATCCAATCTAGTCTTGTTATAGTATTAATCATTGTTTCCGGAAATATATCTGTGCGTGGGTTCAACTGACACCGGGGTGATGTTTGACCTGGATGTCAGACAATCAATCGGTATCCCGTCGGCAAGTTCTCGCATCATCCGCAGCAGTTACTGGAGCAGGCCTTCTAGGCCTATCAAACGTTCAGACCGTAAGTGCTGCCGCAAAAGATACGTCACTCGGAGGGACAAAGCTCGTGCGAGTTTCCCTGACTCACAAAGACGCTCCCAACTTCCCGCGCGACAACAACGACAGTGTCTCAGACTACGTCGTTGACATGGAGAATTCAGACATGATGGTCTACCCGTTCGTGTCGGCCGACCTCGTCACCTCCTTCATCACAGACAATGTCCTCGTGGACGTTCCTGGGGGCGGCTATCATGAAGCAGGAAAAGGGGCATTCGGGACAAGTAACAAACGAGCAGAGCTGGGGGGTGGGTCAGCTGTACTCTTGAGTCGAAACTACAAATCACCACAACCAGTAATTCGGGAATCCTCAGGCGGAGTCCAGGTTTCGGTCGACGGAGGTTCGTACTCTGTTGAAGCCGGATCGAGCAACGAAATCGAGCTGGATCCCAGAACGGTTCACACCAAAACGAACGGAAAGAAGAAGAAGGAGAAATCCACGAGTATCACCCCCGTAGTTCATGTTCAGAACTACGGCCGACTGGACGTTCGGCGGTTCAAGGAGGGACAATAATGACGACTCACTACGTTTCCACGGCCTGGGCAAATTCAGGAGTGACCAACAAGAGTACCGTCGATGATGCGGCTTCGGACATCGCCAGCTACATGGACTCGAACATCAGTGGGCCGTTCAGTCACTACTCCTACGGATCTGTTTCCATCGGGAGTACGAACGGAGAAGTCGACTTTATCAAGACGGTTCTGGACAAGATCCATAACGATTCCGAGCATGCCGACCTCACTCCGAGTGAAACTGTCCTGATACCCCATGACAACTGGTCGTGGGGGTACGGGCGGAATATCGCGTACGAATACGCCAGCGGAGAGTGGTGTCACGGCTGTACCGTCTATGCTGGGACACAGATCTCTGCCCTTGAGGCACGAATTATGTCCTGGCACGAAGCGGGCCACACCTGGGCGTATGATTCAGGTCGGACCGGGGGTGAACATGCGAACGCTCATGCGAACTGCTGTAACAGCGATAATCAAATGTACGAGATTACTCCGATGGGGGCTGCCTACACCCTTGACAATAATAATATCTCCTACATGGCCTACGCTGGAGACGATACCCCAGTCGGAACCTACTGCAACGGTACGAACAACCGGCAAGGGATCGCCTGCGAAGGCTACTGCCACACTGACGGGGCGTTCAACTACTCAAAGTACAGTTCGTGTACGATGAACGACGCCTCAACCTGGGACTCTCAACACTAAGACGCTTTCACTCCTTTCGACGTTTTTCCTCTGGAAGGCGACACTTGAATTAGAAACGTACGGCTCTGTTGAAACTCTATTGACTCGAAACCCGACATTGCTGAAACAATCGTTCACTAAGTACCCACGTCGAGTACCTCTTGCTTGACGTCTGAATAGCAAGTTTCTATCGCTGTCGAATGACCATAGTGCTTTAAGTACGAGAGCGTCCCAAATTTATGTTCACACAAAGTATTTACAAATCTGGGAAGATTATGGATATATGAATCAGAAGTACCTAATCGGTGTTTCCGTCCTCGCCGCACTGATCGCCCTCTCGATGAACCCTTATCTTCGGTACGCTCGCAATGTCAATGTCAAGTTCGGACCGATGCTCCTAATCGGGATCGGCGGAACCCTCCTCCTTGGAGTCATCGGCATCGTCGTTGGGCGACAAACCGACCGAAAACGAACTCTTACAGGGATAAACACTGCTGCCGTTATCGTCGGTTTGGCCCTCGGGTACGTCGCCTAACTCCCGTCGGTTTCACCCTTCGTTCGACTAACGTGTCCGTTCCCTACGTCACGTAGTCCCCTACAATCACACGCCACACCCCACACGAGTCTAACCAGAGTTCAACGCGTTCTCAACCGCCTATCCCTGTTCGCCATCACTACAACTCATGTCGGACCAGCTTTCCACACGGACAACGTACGTCATCCTCCTCGTAATCACGGGTGCGTCTATCGCCCTCCGTCTGGTGTTACTTGGACACCGGATAGCCCATTGGGACGAAGCCAGGATTGCCGTCCAAATTCTACACTTTACGAGAACTGGAACCTACAGCTACGACCCACTTTTCCACGGTCCGTTTATCTTCCATGCAGACGATCTCGCGTTCAAACTATTCGGTGTCTCTGACTTCACGATGCGCCTCCCGATGGCAATCATTGGTGGTTCCCTTCCACTTGCCGCGTGGCTCTATCGAGACTACCTCGACCGCGGCGAACTGACCTGCCTCGCGCTACTCCTCGCGGCGAACCCGATTCTCGTTCACTACTCGCGGTTCGCTCGCAGTGATATTCTCGTCGCTACGTTCATGTTCACCGCACTCGGACTCCTGTTACGAACCTACCACACAGGGCACACACGGTACGTGGTGGGGAGTGCGGTGATGCTCGCTCTCGGGACAACGACAAAAGAAAACTTCCTCCTCTACCTCGGCGCTTGGTTCGCTACTGGTCTCATCCTCTCTGCATTGAGATATCGCCAGTATTCCGAGCGTAACGGGTTGCTGGTGCTCACACGACGCTGGAGAGAGTCGTGGTCTCGAGAATGGGCTCGAAAACTCAGTCTTGCCGCGTTCGCCTTCCTCCTCGTCGTTCTGGAGCTCTATCTCCCACGAAACGTCAGCCAACCCTCGCTCTGGTCGTTGGTTCTCGCTCCGGAGAACGTCGGTGAAATCCTCACCGTCGGACTAATTTCTCCCGCTCAAACCGGATTCTCGTACTGGGTGCTCGGAACCGGACACGTCGTACACTCGTACCTTGGGTTTCTCGTACTCCTCATCGGGCTTCTTCTCGCAGGGGGCGCGGCGACTCTCGGTCTCGCCAGCTGGACGATTCGCGATGCATGGACAGACCGGCAGATTGTTCGGTTCGCAGCGATATGGGCCGGTCTAAGTGTAATTGGCTACCCGTATTCGACGGATCTAATGAGCGCATGGATTGCACTCCACGTCCTTATTCCACTCACGATTCCAGCTGCCATCGGGATGGCGAGGCTTGCTCGCTCCGCTGTGGGGCACAACTCACGCCGCACTGACATCGGATTCGCGGCTGTCATCGCGTATCTCGGTATCGCGCTACTCCTCACAAGTTTTGTCGCACCCGGAGCGATATACAATCCACTCGCTCAGCCGAGTCAGATGCCTACACAGGCTCGGCCCGCGATGCACACAATCGAATCTCAGCCGACGGGCAGGGGTGTTGATGTCGGGTATGTCGGGTCGTATTGGGCGAACTGGAATCATCGTCTTCCGCTCCCGTGGTACATTGCCCAAGCGAACGCCTCGTCGATTCAGGTTGACTCAACTGTTGGGCTCTCTGATAGGCGGCCGGCAGTACTCGTCACGACCCGCTCAAGCCGTACACGGGTTGAATCTGCCTTCCCTCGGTACAAGTGCCATACATACACGCGGATTCCATGGGTTGACTTCCGGCCAACGGGCCCACGACAGCGAGCTGTGATTTGCACGAAATCTGGGTCTACTGATTGATTTCTCTCGCACGACTCGATATCGAAGGGCCATCCATCACGGCCTGGATTTCTCGGATTCTGTAGAATTGGATGCGGCTGGTAGCGAACTCCCAGATACCGTTTTGTTGCGATTGGCTATTGGGTGCATAATTCGATTCTTCAATTTCCGCGATTGGCAATACCGCCGGTCGTTCTGGGTTTTTGTCTGGAAGCTTTAGAGGCTGAAACATCGAATCGCGATTCGGTCCGCTTAACGGGTTCAAGCGCCTGTAATGGTTCGACTCGATGGTGGTCAATCCCGGCTGGAGGACGTATCAGATGTCCGGAGTGGGTTGCGGTGGCTGAACAAGCCGTAGAACAGCCAATTGTCGATGATGTTCACGACTGCCTTGGGAGCGCGCGAACACTCATCGATCTCGTCGGGGACCTCCCTGTCACTACAGTTCTCCAGAATCGGGATTACGCATACTTCGAACAGCGAGAGTACGATGTAGAACCGATAGTCCGAGCAATCCTCTGCCGCGAACTTGGCGGCTTCTCCTGGAAGGGGCTCTACGAGTATCTCTCGACGGAAGCACGGGCAGTCCGCCTTGGTTTCGACCCGTCTAAATTCGGGAAGTACAACACGGCTCCGACGCGCCAGACGCTGACGGCCGCGTGGGACGACCACCTCTCCGACACAGCGAAACGCGGCATTCTCTCGGTGAGCGAGCGGCTCGTCGACGCCGCCTACGAGAACGACGGCGCTCTCGACCTCCGCCAACCACGACACGTCGAAGAGAACGACTCTGACCTTCGTGAGCGGCACGTTGGCGAGTTCTCCAAAGACCAGATTCGAAAGCACGTCCGCCTCGCCAGAGACACGGTATTCGGGGCGTTCGATACGGGACGAGCAGAGAACGTGAAGTACCCCGACAGCCGGTTCGACGAGCTACAAGCGCTCATGGCAATGGGCGGGTGTGGAACGCCGACGGGTCAGTCACGGATGGAGAACTTCTTCGGCAAAGACTACACACCCCACGGCGACACCCATCTGCGTACCGTCAACAAGTTCTCCAGGGACGCGATTCAGGCAGGGTTCACGCAGTCGATAGAGAATCTGCTCAGCGTTGCCAACGATATCCAGATTCTCCAGCGTCCGGTGACGGCGGCGATAGACATCACGACGTGGGACTACCACGCCGACGACGACCTCCCCTCGGAGGTAAACGGGACGAAAGACCCGGGGCGGCGGGCGTACAAGTTCGCGACGCTCTCACTGGTCGGGAAGAGCATGCCGGTCATTCTCGCGTACGCGCCGGTCGTCGAGAGCTCGGCGTGGGACGAAAACCCCAGCCATCACTACCACAGAACCGTTCGAAAGCTCGTGAAACGCGCCCAAGAGTTCGTGAACATCGATCTGGTGCTCGCTGATCGGGGGTTCGAGTCACTCGACGTCTACCAGGCACTCGACGATCTCGGTGTCGACTACCTCCTGCCGAAGATCGAGCACTCGAGCGAACTCGAGGTCGCCGAGCGAATGGAGCAGAACGGTGAAGACGTCGCGGTTGAACGGACCGAAGTCGAGGTTAAGAGGGGCTCACACGAGTCACGGTTGCTCTACGTTCCCGGGAACGACGGGGAGACGCAGACGTTCATCACGAACCGTTCGATCGCTCCAGAGGACGCGGAAGCGTGGGTAGAGCACTACGCGAATCGGTGGTGTATCGAGAACGAGTACCGCGCGATCAAGCAGGAGTTCCTCGCGCGGACGTCTTCAACGAATCACGAGTTGCGTATTTACTACTTCGTGTTCGGCATCCTCATGTACAACGTCTGGCGGCTCGCCGACGTTCTCCTGAAGGCGACCGTTACCCGGGAGATTACTGACTACACGCCAGCGATCTCTGCGGGGGAGCTGGCGGACTGGCTCGCGATTCACCTTCAGAACGAGCCCGATTAAGGGGCACGACACCGGCGAGTTCGACGACTCCAGAGCAGCAGCTATCGGCTGACTCACCAATTCTCCTCAGCCAGGGCGGACTTTCACGCCGAATTTTGCTCATCCGCGATCTTCGAGGGGTTCGACAGCGTCCAAGTACCCGATTCGCCGATATTCTCGACGTCGACGGCAGAACTCTGAGTTACACTCCGAAGTCAGGGGGTGGGGTGGCGATTGCGGGAAGCAGGGTGTGTAATGCGGGAAAGCGACTCTGGGGGCGTCGACGGCGTCGTGGTGTGGCGGCGGGACGCTGGCGGAATCGGCCGAAGGAGGTGGAACTAAGAGGTCTCCCACGAACGTTCGTGGTACGAGGAGCGATGGGTAACACGACAAGCATGCAGGCGGCGATTTCGAGCGCCGTCGACGACGGAGACAGCATCTATCTGGCCGGGTTCACGCATATGATTCCGTTCGCGGCCGGCCACGAGATTATTCGGCAGGGCGTCGAGGACTTAGAGGTGATTCGGGCGACGCCCGACCTCGTCTACGACCAGCTCATCGCGGCGGGGTGTGTGTCGAAGGCGACGTTCTCGTGGGCGGGCAACCCGGGCGTGGGGAGTCTGCGGGCGTTCCGCCGCGCCGTCGAAGAGGGCGTGCCGAACGAGCTCGAACTGGAGGAGTACACGCACTTCGGGTTGACGGCGCGCCTGCACGCGGGCGCGGTCGACCTGCCGTTCGTGCCGCTGCGGACGTTCGCGGGCTCCGACCTCCCCGAGCACAACGAGAACATCCGAACAGTGAAATCGCCGTTCAGTGAGGAGGAAGTCTATGCGGTCCCGCCGTTGAACCCGGACGTCGCGGTCGTGCGGGCGCAGCGCGCGGACGCGAGCGGGAACGCGCACGTCTGGGGTATCTCGGGCGAGCAGAAGGAGGCGGCGTTCGCGGCCGAGACGGTCGTCTTGAGCGTGGAGGAGGTCGTCGACGAGGACGTGATTCGGAGCGACCCGAACCGCACGCTCTACACGGAGGACGTCGTGGACTACGTCGTCGAGGAGCCCTACGGCTCGCACCCCTCGTACGCGCAAGGGTACTACGACCGCGACAACGACGCCTACCTAGAGTGGGACGAGGTCTCGAAGTCCCACGACGGCATCGAGGAGTGGCTGGACGAGTACGTCTACGGCGTCGAGAACCGGCGGGAGTACGTGGAGAAGCTGTCGAGCGAGCGGCTGCTCGACTTACAGGGCGGGAACGACTACGCGGTGCCGATCGACATGGGGTCGTACTGAATGAGTTACTCGAACACTGAGCTGATGGTGACGGCGGCGGCGAGCAGGCTGCGAGACGACGACTCCGTGCTCGTGGGGATCGGCGTGCCGAACCTCGCGTGCAACCTGGCGAAGCGCACGCACGCGCCGAACCTCCAGATGATCTACGAGTCCGGGACCGTCGGGTCGAACCCGTCGAAGCTCCCGCTCTCCGTGGGCGACCCCGTGCTCGCGTCGGGCGCGGTGAACGTCGAGTCGATGATGGACGGCTTCTCCTACTACCTCCAGGGGGGCCGCATCGACGTCGGCTTCCTCGGCGGCGCGCAGGTCGATAAGCGCGGGAACATCAACTCCACCGTCATCGGCGACTACGACGACCCCACGGTCCGTCTCCCCGGCAGCGGCGGGGCCTGTGAGATCGCGGCGAACGTCGAGCGCACCATCATCATCGCCCCCCACCAGGAGCAGCGCTTCCCCGAAGAGGTCGACTTCGTGACGAGCCCCGGGTTCGTCGAGGGGGGCCGCGAGGAGAAGGGCCTCCGCGGCGGCCCCGAGGCCGTCATCACGGACAAGGCCATAATGGCGTTCGACGACGGCGAGATGTACGTCGACTCGCTCCACCCCGGCGTCACGAGGGCGGAAGTCGCCGACGCGACCGGCTGGGACGTCGACTTCGCCGACGACGTGACCGAGACGCCGCCGCCGACGGACGACGAGCTCGCCATCATCCGCGAGGACCTCGACCCCGACGGCGTCTACCTCGACTGAGGAGACGCGGGAGAGTTCGGAAATTTCGGAGAGGGAGTGAGAGAACGTGGGTTGCGTCGGCAACCCGTCGGCTGTGCCTCGCCGTGCCGTTTCGCTGTCGAAGCGGCGCGTGTCGTCCTAGAGGGGGCGGAACTTCGCGCCGTAGCGGACGACACCTTCGTCTTCGTAGATACGTCGGATAGTTGCTTCGACGCGGTCGCCGCGCTCGGGGCCGTGCGGGTCGCAGTCGGTGAGCATCCCGGGGAGGCGTGCGCCCCCGTCGAGTTCGACGAGTGCGACGCCGATTGCGCCTTCCGCGTCGAGGAGGGCTTCGAACTCGGGCGGTGCGCCGCCCTCGATGACGGTCTGTGCGACGATTGTCCCCGTGCCCTCGGGTTCGACGGGTTCGAGGGCGTCGACGGCGTTACAGTCGACGCACGCGCCTTCCGGAGGGAAAGTGTGTGCGCCGCATTCGGTGCATTCGCCGACGACGAGGCGGTAGCGGCTGTCGAGCTGCCGCCACCACGTCGGGACGCTGACGTAGGCTCCCATCAGTTCTCACCTCCGCTGGGGAGGACGTGGCCGCGTTTCCGCAGGTACTCGGCGTAGGTGATGTCCGTGGTGTCGTGCGTCCGGTCGACGTCGAGGTGTCCCTGAATCATGACTGCGTCCGCGCCCGCGCCGTCGCCGTAGCCGACGACGAGCGTCTCGTTCGCGTCGGCCTCCCAGGCGGCGAGGAGGGAGAAGAGCGCGCTCGCCGCGCCCGTGTCGCCGAGCTCGCCGGCGAGGTGCGTCACGTCGGCGTCGAGGCCGAGCGCGCGCGCCCCGCGGCCAGGGAGGCTGCCGTTCGGTGCCGTGAGCGCGAGCGCGTCCGGG
Organism: Halocalculus aciditolerans; assembly: GCF_014647475.1. Classification (NCBI taxonomy): domain Archaea; kingdom Methanobacteriati; phylum Methanobacteriota; class Halobacteria; order Halobacteriales; family Halobacteriaceae; genus Halocalculus; species Halocalculus aciditolerans. The sequence continues at coordinate 475,282 of NZ_BMPG01000003.1, forward strand.
TCGACGTCGAGCTGGTCGACCGCGCCCGCGAGCGCCGTGCTGTACGCGTCGCGCTCGTACGTCGTCGCGCCGTACTCTTCCACCGTGTCGCTGCCGCGCTGCCGGAACCGCGTCCCGGGATACTCGCGGGCGAACGTCGCCGAGTCGGCGAGGGCGACGCTCCCCGAGGGCCCGGTGAGGAGGGCGACCGCGCCCGCGCCGGCGGCGTGGTCGACGGCGTCGTTCGGCTCGCCGACCGGGGCGTCGGCGGCGACGGCGAGCGCCGGGCCGTCCGTGCGCGCGGCCGCGAGAAGCGCGCGCGTTCCCGCGCGCGTCGACTGCGTGAAGACGGAGACGTCGAGTTCGTCGGCGAGGCCGAGCATCTCCGCGACCTGCACGCCGATATCGCCCTCCTCGATTGGGGGCGTCGTCGTCGCGAGCGCGAGCGCTTCGACGTCCTCTCGCGATTCGTCGCTCGCGGCGAGCGCGTCCCGCGCGGCCTCGACGGCCATCGTGACGGCGTCCTCGTCGCCGGCCGGGACGCGCTTCTCGTGCACGCCGCGCGCGCGGAAGCCGTCCCACGCGTCGCCGATTTCTTCCGCCGTGATTCGGTAGCGGGGGACGTACGCGCCCGCCGCCTCGATGGGGTTCAGGGCGCTCATGCCCACCCCTCCTCGAAGACGTTGACGACGACGGCACCGCCCGAACCACCGACGTTGTGCGTGAGTCCGCGGGAGAGCCCGTCGACCTGCCGGTCACCGGCCTCGCCGCGGAGCTGCTTGAACACTTCCACCGCCTGCCCGCCGCCGGTCGCGCCGATGGGGTGGCCCTTCGACTTCAGGCCGCCGGAAAGATTGACGGGACGTTCGCCGTCGGGGAGCGTCGCGCCGGACTCGATGTAGTCGCCGGCGTCGCCTTTCTCGCAGAACCCGAGGTCCTCGTAGGCCATGAGCTCCGCGATGGAGAAGCAGTCGTGGACCTCGGCGAACTCGATGTCCTCGGGGCCGACGTCCGCCTCGTCGTAGGCCTGCTCGGCGGCGTCTTCGGTGGCGGGAACGCCGGTGATGGTGTCGCGCTGGAAGAGGCCGACGCGGTCGCTCGCCTGCCCCGACCCCGTGAGCCGAATCGGTTTCTCCGTGAGCTCCTCGGCGGCGTCCTCGCTCGCGAGGAGCACGGCGCTCGCGCCGTCCGACGTCGGACAGCAGTCGTAGAGGTTGAGGGGGTCCGCGACCGTCGAGCCGTTCATCGCGTCCTCCAGCGAGCACTCGAACCCGAGGTGGGCGTGCGGGTTCTTCGAGCCGTTCGCGTGGTTCTTCACCGCGACGCGGGAGAGGTGTTCGCGCGTCGTCCCGTGCTCGGCCATGTGCGCGTCCGCCATCTGCGCGTAGACGCCGGAGAACGTCGTCCCCGCCATGCGCTCCCACTCGGTCTCGCCGGAGACGCCGAGCCAGTACCGCGTCTGCTCGCCGCTCATGTCCGTCATGACTTCGACGCCGCCCGCGAGGGCGACGTCGGCGACGCCCGCGCGAATCGCGAGCGCGGCCTGCCGGAGCGCGACGCCGCTCGCCGCACACGCGTTCTCCACGCGCGTCGACGCCGCGCCGTCGAGGCCGACGTGCTCCGTGACGCTCGGGCCGGGCAGGCCGAGCTGGCGGCCGCCGACGCCGAGCGTCCCGATGTACGCCTCGTCCACGGAGTCCCGGTCGAAGTCGCCGTCGACGGAGTCGACGGCACCCTCGAAGGCCTCCGCGAAGAGGGAGCGATACGATTCGTCTGGGAAGGAGCCGTAGTCCGACTGGCCGGCTCCGACCATGTACACGTCCCGCATACCACACCATGTGTCACGGAGTGGGTAAACGGTTTCTATTTACCAAGAAAAACGAGACCGCGCAGGGGACCGCACCGACGTTCGACAGCGTCGTTCGGCGTGTTTCAGTTGGTCACCTCCGTGGGGTCGGTCGCGAGGACGCGCGTCTGGACGAGGAAGAGCGCGCCGCCGAGGGCGAGCGCGGCGAGGCGAACCGTCCGCGTCGAGATCGCCATCGCGGCGACGCCGAACACGACGAACGCGGCGCGCGCCGTGAGCGAGACCGCGCGGCTCGGGAGCCGCGACCGGTCGAAGTTCAGCCCGTGGATGACGAGCACGGAGCCGAGGAGGACGAGGAGGCCCGACCAGATGGTGTAGAGCGTCAGGCCGCCCGTCACGATCTCGGGGTTGTAGATGAACGCGAACGGCAGGATGAACAGCGGCGCGGCGAGCTTCAACGCTTCGAGGCTCGTCCGCCAGAAGTTCGACCCCGCGATTCCCGTCGTCACCACGACCGCGATCGCAATCGGCGGTGTGATGCCGGAGAGGATGGCGGAGTAGAAGACGAAGAAGTGCGCGGCGAGGTCGGAGACGCCGAACTGGCTCGTCAGCGTCGGCGCGATGAGGAGCGCGACGATGGTGTAGGCGGCCACCGTCGGCATCCCGAGGCCGAGCACGAGACAGATGACCATCGCGAGGATGATGGTGATGAGCATGACGCCGCCCGCGACGCTGATGAGCGCGAGGGAGAGTTTCCCCGGGACGCCCGTGGCGTTCAGCAGGTCGACGATGCCGTTCACCGCCGCGATGATGATGGCGATGGGCGCGAGCGTCGTCGCGCCGTACTTCACGCCCTCGACGGTGTCGAGGACCTGTTTCTTGACCGTGGCGACGACGTCCGCCTCGCTCCGTACCGCGCTGAGGAGGATGGGGATGCCGGCCCCGGTGGCGACCATCGTGACGCACGTGTAGAGCGCGGAGGAGACGACCGTCCACTGCGCGACGCCGAGCAGGTAGAGGAGGATGGCGAACGGCACGCCGAACCGCACCGCCTCGACGACCGGGTGGTAGCCCGCGTCGAGGTCCTCGAGGCGCGATTCGAGCTGGGCCTCCCCCTCGTCGAGCTGCTTCGACGACATGTAGTGGACGCCGATAGCGACGGAGACGTAGAAGACGACCGCGGGGATGATGCCCGCGATCAGGACCTCAGTGTAAGTGATGCCGAGGAGCGAGGCCATGACGAACGCGGCCGCGCCCATCACGGGCGGCATGATCTGCCCGCCGGATGACGCGACGGCCTCGATGCCGCCCGCCGTCTCCGACTTCATCCCGTTGCTCTTCATCAGCGGGATGGTGAACGACCCGGTCATCGCGGCGTTCGCGGTCTGCGCGCCGTTGATGGAGCCGACGATGAGGCTCGACAGGACGGCGGACTGCGCGACGCCCGATTTGAAGTACTTCGCGGCGTTGAACGCGAGCCGCATGATGAGCTGGAACGCCCCGTACCCCCGTAACAGCCCGGCGTAGAGGAGGAAGAGCGCGACCCAGGCGGCGACGATCTGCGTGATGGAGCCGAAGAAGCCGTCGAACTCCAGGACGAGGAGGTTGACGACTTGGCGCTCGCCGACGCCGCTGTGCTGGAGCAGCCCGGGGAAGAACTCCCCGAAGCGCGCGTAGACGATGGCGAGCAGGATGACGCCGACGAACGCCGCGCCGAACGCCCGGTACGTGAGGTAGATTATCGTGATCGTGAACAGCGCGGCGAGCGCGTACTCGTACTCGAGTGCGTACCCGACGCGCGTCGTCGACAGCACCTCGTAGTTGAGGTAGAGGTAGGCGCACGTGAACGTCGAGAGGCCGGCGAGCACCCAGAGACCGAGGCGTTCGAGGCGGTCTGCCTCCCCGAGGTCGATGAGCTCGTGGAGGACGTAGATGAGGACGCCGCCGCCGAGGAAAATCGTGCCGTACTGCGCCCGCGGAAGCTCCTGGTTCAGCGCGTACAACAGGACGCGCGCCCAGAAGACCAGCGAGAGGAGCGTGAGCGCGTTGTTGAGCAGGTGCTCGCGCTCCAGCGACGCCGGCGACCAGACGGGGGGTTCGGAGTCGGTCTCACTCATCGTCTCGAAGCGTCACTCCTCGACGCTGCCGCGTTCGTAGCTGCTCACGTCGACGTCTTGCTCCTCGAGGAAGTCGTAGACGCCGGGGTGAACGGGGAGCCCGTCGAGGTAGACTTCGGCCATCACTTCGGGGTCGCTGTGGTCGGCGTACGCGGCCTGGCCTTCCTGGATGGCGTCGACGTTTTCGTGGCTGATTTTGGCGAGTTCGTAGCCGACGTCGCGGGAGATATCGGAGCCGAAGAAGAACTGGAAGTCGGAGGGGAAGGTGCCGACGGTGTCAGCGCCCATGTCCTGGTTCCAGCCGTAGACCTCGATCTCCTTGTAGTTCGTACCGCGGGTCTGCTCGATGCCCTGCTGGAGCGTGTCCGTCGGCTGGACGACGTGGAGGTTCGCGCGGGCGTCCACTTCCGTCGCCCAGCCGGGGAGGTTCTGGAAGCCGGATCCGTAGGCGACGAGAGCGTCGACGCGGCCCTCTTCGACCGCGCCCGCGACGTCGCCGGTGTCGAGGTTGACGACGTTCGGCTTGAGGTCCTCCCACATGCCGGCGTTCTTGAAGACGGTCTCGGTCTGCTGGCGCAGCCCCCAGCTCGGCGGGAGCGGCCAGAAGTTCTTCCCGATCAGGTCGTCGCTCGTCTCGATGCCGGAGCCGTCCACCGCGACGATGTGGAGGTGGAGCGACGCGATTTTGAACGCCTGATTGGGGACGGATTCGACGGGGTTCTCCGAGAACGGCGGCGCGTCCTGCATCGCGGAGGCGATGACGAAGTTGCCGCCCGTCATGGCCTGTACGTTCCCCTGGTTGTACTGCCGGAGGCTCGGCGGGTCACCGCCCGTCTCCTGGCTGTTCCACGTGATGGTCCCTGCGGGCTCCGTGTCCGGGGACTGCTCTTTGACGACGCGCTGGAACGCGTTGCTCGCCTGTCCCGTCGTCGTGCTGGAGCTCGGGATGCCGACGCCGATGGACGTCGAGCCGTTCCCGCTACCGCCTCCGTCGCCGGAACAGCCGGCGAGACCGGTGATTCCCGCTGCGCCTGCGATACCTGTGGCCTTCAGCATCTGCCGCCTGCTAAATCGCACCATACCCCAGACCGGTGTACCAAGGCATATTAAACGTTTTCATAAATAGTGTACGTTGTCCGGGAGAACGCGGGGCCGCGCTGGGTTCGGGAGGGACAGGGCTGTGAACTACACAACACCTAAACCGCCTCGGTCGTGACGAGGTACCATGCGGCCGTTAGAGGACATTACCGTTATCGACGCGACGCAGGCCCTCGTGGGCCCCCTGACCTCGCAGACGCTCGGCGACATGGGCGCGGAGGTCGTGAAGATCGAACGCCCCGGCCACGGCGACCTGACGCGGGCGTACTCGCCGACGTACGGCGACGAGCTCTCCGCGTACTTCGTGAGCCTGAACCGGAACAAGCGCAGTCTCACGCTCGACCTGGCGAGCGACGAGGGGCAGGAGATCCTCCACGACCTCGTCGCCGACGCCGACGTCTTCCTCCACAACTTCAGCCCGGGGAACGAGGAGACGTTCGCGGCGGACTACGAGACGCTCAGCGGCGTGACCGACGACCTCGTCTACTGCGGGATGTCCGGGTACGGCGAGGGGAGCCCGTACACGGGCGAGAAATCCTTCGACATCATCCTGCAGGGCGAGTCCGGGATGATGTCCATCACGGGGAGCGAGGAGCAGCCGGCGCGCGTCGGCGTCTCCATCAGCGACATCTCGGGCGCGATGACCGCCATCTACTCCGTGATGACGGCGCTCTACCACCGCGAGCGGACGGGCGAGGGGCAGGAGATCGACCTCGCGCTCCTCGATACGAGCTTCCAGTTCCTGCTCTACCACGTCTCGAACTACTTCGCGACCGGGGAGAACCCGCAGCGGATGGGGGCGCGCCACCCGAACCTGATGCCGTATCAGGCGTTCGAGACGAAGGACGACTACGTCATCGTCGGCGTCATCAGCGAGAAGCACTGGCCGCCGTTCTGCCGCGCGCTCGGCCACGAGGAGTGGGCCGACGACCCGAAGTACGCGACGTTCCCGGACCGCATCGAGAACCGGGACGAGCTCGACGCCATCCTCGACGACATCTTCGTCGAGAAGACGACCGCGGAGTGGCTGGAGATCCTCGAAGCCGAGGACGTCCCGTGCACGCCGCTGAACTCCGTGGAAGACGTCGTGAACGACCCGCACATCGAGGCGCGCGACATGGTGACGGAGATGGAGCACGAGGAGCTGGGGACGTTCAAGTCGCCGGCGAACCCCGTGAAGTTCTCCGACCTCGAAACCGACCGGGCGGAGGCACCGCCGAAGCTCGGCGAGCACACGGAAGAAGTGCTCGCGGAACTCGGCTACGACGAGGAGGAGATCGAGCGGTTCCGGGAGGACGGGGTCGTCTGAGTGGCGTCCGGCGTCGCCGCGCTCGCGGCACTCCCCGGTGAAGCGCTCGCGCTCGCCGCGGCGCTCGTCTCCTCGGTCGGCTACGTGAGCGCGCGCCGCGGGCTCGACGACGTCTCCCCGGAGGCGCTCGTCACGGCGACGACGGCGGTGAGCGTCCTCATTCTCTCGCCGCTCGTCGTCCTCCTCGACCAGCCCCTTCTCTCCTCGACGGCCGCCGGGGTCTTCTTCGTGAGCGGCGTGCTCGGCTCCGGGCTCGGCCGGTTCATGCTCTCGCACGCCATCGGCCTCGTCGGGGCGGGCGTCGCCCACGCCGTGAAGTCCGCGAGCCCGATGGTCGCCGCCGCCTTCTCCGTCATCTTCCTCGGCGAGTCGCTCTCGCCGCTGCTCGCGGTGGGTATCGTCGTGGTCGTCGTCGGTCTCGTTATTCTCACGCGCGCCGACGCCGCGGACGGCGAGCGTCACGCCGGCCTCTCGACCACCGCCGTCATCGCGCTCGTTCTCGTCCTCTGGTTCGGCGTCACCCCCGTCATCCGGAAGTACGGGCTCAGCGTGCTCGACGCCCCGGTGCTCCCGGCGCTCGCGATGAACTTCGCCGCCGGCCTGCTGGTCGGCCTCGTCATCGCGCTCGCCCGCGACCCCGGTCAGCTCCGCACCTTCACGCGCCCCGGCCCGCGGCGCTTCCTCGCCCTCACGGGCGTCTGCTGGACCGCCGCCATCACGATGTACTTCGCGGCGCTCGCCGTCGCCGACGCCGTCGTCGTCGTCCCCATCTTCAACGCCAGCCCGCTCTTCACTGTGACGCTCGGGATTCTCCTCCTCGACGAAGCGCAGGGCGCGCGCCGTCGGACGGTCACGGGCGCGGTCGTCACGGTCGTCGGCGTCGTGCTCGTCACGCTCGGCTGAGGTCCCATGGGAACGTTTATCGGGGCGGCGGGAGCCTCCTAGAAGTATGCAGGTCGCCGTCATCGGCGCAGGCAGTATGGGTCACGGAATCGCGCAGGTCTCCGCGCAGGCCGGCCACGACGTCACGCTGAACGACGTGGACGACGAGCGCATCCAGGCCGGACTCGACAGTATCGAATCGAACCTCCAGGGCGGCGTCGACCGCGGGAAAGTCACCGAAGACGAGCGGGACGCGGCGCTCGACCGGCTCAGCGGGAACGCCGACCTCGAAGCCGCGGTCGCGGACGCCGACCTCGTCGTCGAGGCCGTCCCGGAGAACATGGACCTGAAGAAGGACATCTTCGAGCAGGTCGAAGAGGCGACAGGCGACGAGACGCTCATCGGGTCGAACACGTCGAGTCTCTCCGTGACGGAGCTCGCGAGCGTGCTCGACGACCCGACGCGAGCCATCGGCCTCCACTTCTTCAATCCGCCGCACATCATGCCGCTGGTGGAGATCGTCGTCGCCGAGCAGACGTCGAAGGCGACCGAGGACCGCGCGGTCGGCTACGTGGAAGGCCTGGAGAAAGAGCCCGTGGTCGTCCGCGACACCGCGGGCTTTGCGTCCTCCCGGCTGGGCGTCGCGCTCGGCCTCGAAGCCATCCGGATGGTCGAGGAAGGCGTCGCGTCAGTCGAGGACATCGACACGGCGATGGAGGAGGGGTACAGCCACCCGATGGGTCCTCTCGAACTCACGGACCTCGTGGGGCTGGACGTCCGCCTCGACATCGCGGAGTACCTCCGCGAGGAGCTCGGCGAGCGCTTCAAGCCGCCGCAGGAGCTGAAGCGGAAGGTGCGCGCGGGGAAGCTCGGGAAGAAGACGGGCGAGGGGTTCTACGTCTGGGAGGACGGAGAGGTCGTCGGCGTCTCCGGTGAGGTGGACGAATGAGCGACTCGCTCGCCGCCCGCTCGTTCGAGACGCTCCAAGTGGACGTCGGCGGCGACGCCGAGCGCGTGGCGACCGTGACCATCGACCGGCCGGACGCGCGGAACGCGCTCAACGGCGAGGTCCGCACGGAGCTGAAGGAGGCCGTGAAAGCCGCGGAGGACGACGACGGCGTGCGCGTGCTCGTCCTGACGGGGAACGCGGAGGGCGGGGCGTTCGTCGCGGGCGCGGACGTGACGGAGTTCGGCGACCGCGACCAGTTCGAGCAGCGGCGGGTGAGTCGGCGGCCGCGCGTCTACGAGACCGTCGCCGACGCGACGCTTCCCGTCATCGCGGCCATCAACGGGCACGCGCTCGGCGGGGGCTGCGAGCTCGCGCAGGCGTGCGATATCCGCATCGCGAAGCGCGGCGGGAAGTTCGGACAGCCCGAGATCAATCTCGGTCTCATCCCGGGCGGCGGCGGCACGCAGCGCCTCCCGGACCTCGTCGGCGAGGGCCAGGCGCTGAAGCTCATCCTCTCCGGCGAGCTCGTCGACGCCGACGAGGCCCGAGAGATGGGTCTCGTCGAGGAAGTCCACGACGAGGGCGAGTTCGAGGAGCGCGTCTACGACCTCGCGGGGGGTATCGCGGAGAAGAGCCCGCTCGCGCTCGAACTCGCGAAGGAGTCCGTCCGTGCGAGCTCGCGGATGGGGCGGCGCGAGGGCCTCGACTACGAGTCCGAGCTCTTCACCTCGCTCTTCGACACGGAGGACCTTCAGGAGGGCTTGGACGCGTTCTTCGAGGACCGCGAGCCCGAGTTCACGGGCGAATAGGCAGGCGCGTTTCCGAGTTTTTAAGCGGGTCGCCACGAGAGTGCGGTGTATGATAGCGCTCGACGACGAGCAGCGCATGGTACTGGACGCGATTCAGCAGGTCGCGGAGTCCGAGTTCGCGGAGAAGGCCTTCACTTGGCAGGGCGAGACGCCGTGGGAGAACGTCGAACTCCTCGCGGAGCAGGGCTTCCTCGGCATCAACATCGCGGAGGAGTACGGGGGCGGCGGAATGTCCGAGCTCGAGGCGATGCTCACCATCGAGGCGGTGGGCGAGGTCTGCCCGGACACGGCGCAGTTCCTCTACGAGCAACAGATGGTCGCGCCGCGCGCCGTCGAGATGTTCGGGAGCGACGCGGTGAAAGACGAGTATCTGCCGCGGGTGACGGGCGGGGAGACGATGATCGCCGTCGCCATCTCCGAGCCCGAGGCCGGCTCGGACGTCGGGTCGATGACCACCGAGGTAACCGAAGAGGACGGCGAGCTCGTCCTGAACGGGGAGAAGACGTGGGTGAGTTCGGTGCCGGAGTCGGCGGCGGCGGTGGTGTGGACGAAGTTCCCGGAGGGGCTCGGCACCGTGCTCCTCGACTTCGAGATGGACGGCGTCGAGGTGGCGGAGCACTACACGAACATGTCGGGGGCGACGCAGACGCAGTTCTACATGGAGGACGTCACGATTCCGGAGGAGAACGTCCTGACGCGGGGGCCGGAGGCGTTCAAGGCGCAGCTGAAGGCGTTGAACTGGGAGCGACTGGGGAGTGCGACGCTCGGGAACGCCGTGGCGCGCTGCGCAGTGGACAAGGCGCTCACGTACGCGGAGGACCGCGAGCAGTTCGGCCAGCCCATCGGGGAGTTCCAGGGGATGGAGTGGAAGTTCGCGGACATGGTGAAGCGTCTCGAAGCGTCGCGCGCGCTCACGTATCGGGCGGCGACGACGGCGGTCGAGCAGGGCCGCATTCCGGACCGGATGGAGACGAGCATCGCGAAGCTCTACTCGGCGGAGATGGTGGAGGACGTCGTGAGCGAGGCGCTGCAGGTGCACGGGTCGAACGGCTACCAGCAGGGTCATCCGCTGGAGTATCTGTACCGGATGCAGCGCGGCCGCCGCATCGCCGCGGGGACGGACGAGGTGCAGAAGAACCAGATCGCGAGCGTCCTGCAGAAACAGGGCCTCCCCGACCTCGCCTGAGACGAATCGGGGCGAACGGCCGACGGCGGCGGCGCGATACTTGCCGGGTTCGTCGCGGGTGACGAAACCGAAACCCGCAATCGGTTTCGCATCAGTGAACTTTATGTGGATGTGGGGAGGACGAGGAACTACCATGACAGACCGGGAGCGCGCGGGTGACGGCGGGCAGGGCGGTCGGGCAACCATCAAGAGCCTGGAGACGACGTTCACCATCGTGGAATCGCTGCAGGAGCTCGGCGGCGGTCGGCTGACGGAGCTCGCGACGCACACGGGAATCTCGAAGAGCACGGTGCACAAGCATCTCGCGACGCTCGTCGAGCAGGGGTACGTCGTGAAGGAGGGCGACGACTACCGGCTCGGCTTCAAGTTCCTCGACGTCGGCGGGCACGCGCGCGCCGAGTTCCTCGGGACGGACATCATCAAGCCGAAGATGCAGGAGTTAGCGGAGAAAACGAGCGAGACGGCGCAGTTCATGACGGAGGAACGCGGCCGTGCGGTCGTCCTCTATCGCGAGGCGGGCCGAAAGAGCGTGCCGTCGCGCACGCGCACGGGGAAGCACATGTATCTCCACCAGACGGCGTCGGGGAAGGCCATCCTCTCCGGCCTGCCGGACGAGCGCGTGCACGAGATTCTCGACGAGCGCGGGCTGCCGCGGGCGACGGAGTCCACTATCACGGACCGGGAGGCGCTCCTCGAGGAGCTCGCGGAGATTCGCGAGACCGGCATCTCGTACAGTTACGGCGAGAGCACGAAGGGGCTCTACGCCGTCGCCGCGCCGATGTACTCGCCCGACGACACGGTGCTCGGCGCGTGCGCGGTCTCGGGGCCGAGCCACCGGATGCGGGGCGAACCGATGAGCGAGGAACTCCCGAGCATCATTCTCAGCATCGTGAACGAGATCGAACTGAACATCGCCCACGCCTGACCGACGTTTCGTATCGAGAAACGTCCGGCGGGCATCATTTCTTACAATTGTACTCCCGTAAAGCAATTCGGTCGGCGTCGACGCCGAGGCCACACGGCGAGGAGAGCCGGCGGCGTCGAGCAGGAACGTTTATTACAGATCGAGAAGAATAATGAGTGCCGAGAGTCTTCTGAACCCCGATTTTTTCTCGATAGTCGGGAGACAGGGGCATCGTTTTGTAAGTGGCCGTCCAACGGCGGGGTATGGCCGCAGGGACGATAGCCCAGCAGGTGCTATCAGCGCACGCTTCGCGAGACGACACGCCGTCGGCCGGTGAACACGTCACCGTCCGACCGGACTGGATACTCTGCCACGACATCTCCGCGTACTCGGGGATGGAGCGGATGGGCGAGCTCGGCTACACCGAAATCGCGCATCCGGAGGACGTCATCATGGTCTTCGACCACTACGTGCCGTCGCCGAACGAGCGCATCAGCACGCAGATGAACCAGCTCTCCGAGTGGGCGGACGCGCAGGGCATCGAGCACTTCTTCCGGTCCGGGAACGGCATCAGCCACAACATCATGAACGAGCAGGGGTACTCCCTGCCCGGTTCTCTCATTCTGGGCGCGGACTCCCACACCGTCACGCACGGGGCGTTCGGGTCGTTCGCGACCGGTATCGGACACACCGACCTCGGCGAAGTGCTCGGGTCGGGCGAGCTCTGGCTGAAGGTGCCGGAGACGCAGAAAGTCACGGTGGAAGGGATGCTCCCGGACGGCGTCGGGGCGAAGGACCTCGCGCTCGCGATGATGCGGGAGTTCACGACGACGGGCGCGATCTACGACTCCGTGGAGTTCTACGGTGAGGCGGTGGAGAACCTCGAGATGCACGAGCGCCACACCCTCTCGAACATCACGGTCGAGATGGGGGCGATGGCGGGTATCGTCCCACCGGACGAAGTGACCGAAGAACACCTCGACGGCGTCGCCGTGCGCGACTACACGCCGGTCACGGCGAGCGCGGACGCGACGTACAGCCGGGAGCGCCGAGTGGACGCGAGCGACCTCGAACCGCTCGTCGCCGCGCCCGCCGCCGTCGACAACGTCTCGCCCGTCACCGACCATGAAGGAACCGCCGTCGACCACGTCTTCGTCGGCACCTGCAACAACTCCAGCTGGGCGGACATCGAGGCGTTCGCCGACCTCATCGACGGCGAGACCATCGCCCCCGACACCGACCTCGTGGTGACGCCGGGGACGAAGGAGACGCTGAAGCAGATGAACAGCACGGGCGTCTCGAACGCGATTATGGACGCGGGCGGGATGGTCGGCACGCCCGGCTGTGGCTCCTGCTTCGGCGCGCACGGCGGCATCCTCGGCGAGAGCGACACCTGCGTCGGGACGATGAACCGCAACTTCCCCGGGCGGATGGGGCCGGGCGAGATCTACCTCGCCAGTCCGCAGACCGCCGCCGCCGCGGCACTCTACGGCGAGATTACGGACCCCCGGGAGGTGCGCTAGATGGAGCGCTCTGGGCACGCACGCCTCCTCCCCGACGACGTCGACACCGACCAGATCATCCCCGGCGAGTACCTGAACACGATCCCCGAAGACCAGCTCGGCGAGCACGTCCTCGAAGGCTACGACGCCGACTTCCCGGAGCGCGTCGCGGACGGCGACGTGCTGGTCGCGGGGAAGAACTTCGGGCTCGGGAGTTCGCGGGAGGCCGCGCCCATCGCCATCCGGAACGCCGGCGTCGCCGCGGTCGTCGCGGAGTCCTTCGCCCGCATCTTCTACCGGAACGCCATCAACGTCGGCCTCCCTATCGCCGTCGTCCCCGGAATCACCGAACACGTCTCCGAGGGCGACGTCGTCCGCGTCGACCTCACCGAGGGCCGCGTCGAGAACACGACGACGGGGAAATCGTTCTCCATCAGCCCGCTCCCCGACGACCTCACCGAAATCCTCGAAGCCGGCGGGCTCGTCCCGCTCCGCCAGCGACAGCGAACAGCGGAGCGAGAGGCAGGTCGAGGTGCGGGACGGAACGAAGAAGGCGAGTAGGCGTTAGTTCTCGGCTTCCCGGTCGGCGTAGCGGTCTTTCGCGGCGGCGTACTTCGCTTCGAGGGCTTCGACGTCGCCCATCTCGGTTATCTCGTCGCGTTCCTCCCACTCGACCATGCCGTCGAGGATGTTCTCCTGGCTGCGCTCGTCGATGAGCGTCTCGTAGGTGTCCTGGATGGTCTTCAGGGCGGCCTTGAAGGAGTCGGAGGGGTAGATGGCCATGTCGTAGCCGATGTCGGTGAGTTCCTCGGCGGGGATGGGCGGCGTCTTCCCCTTCGCGGCGAGGTTGGCGAGGAGCGGGCTCGGGGCCTCGCGGCAGACGCGCTCCATCTCCTCGCGCTCGGTCGGCGCTTCGACGAAGAGGACGTCCGCGCCCGCTTCCTTGTATAGTTGGGCGCGGCGGATGGCTTCGTCGAGGCCGTCGACGGCGAGCGCGTCGGTTCGCGCGATAACGAGGAAATCCTCGCTCTCGCGGGCGTCCGTCGCCGCCTCGATCTTCGCCGCGAACTCAGGTGCAGAGATGATGTCCTTGCCTTCGAAGTGCCCGCAGCGCTTCGGGAACGTCTGGTCCTCCAGCTGGATGGCGTTCGCGCCGGCGCGCTCGTACTCGCGGACCGTGCGGTAGGCGTTGAGTTCGTTGCCGTAGCCGGTGTCGCCGTCGACGATGAGGGGGACGTCGAGGACGCCGGCCATCTGACGGGCGCGCCGCGTCATCTCCGTCATCGTCGTCAGTCCGATATCGGGGCCGCCGTGGACGGAGGAGGAGACGCAGGAGCCGGACATGTACACGGCTTCTGCGCCCGCTTGCTGTGCCATTCGGGCGGTCAGCGCGTCCCACGCGCCGATCGCCATCAGTAACTCGTCACGCTCGATGAGCTCGCGAAGCGACGTCACGGGTGGAGAGTACGCGTGCGACACCAAAAACGTGCGCTTCTCGCGCGGAGAAGAAACGGAAGCGAAGCCGGGGTCAGTCGTCGGTGTGGCCGAGTTTCCGGCGGGTGTAGGGTTCGAGGCCGCCCTGGTCGACGAGGGACTGGAGGAAGTCGGGGAGGGGGTCGGCGTCGTGGGTTTCGCCGGTGGTGTGGTCGACGACGCGGCCGTCGCCGAGGTCGAGGTGGACCTCGTCGCCGTCGGCGATGCGGTCGGCGTCGGGGCAGACGAGGAGCGGGAGGCCGATGTTGATGGCGTTCCGGAAGAAGATGCGGGCGAAGGATCGGGCGACGACGCCGGAGACGCCCGCGCCCCGGAGGGCGACGGGGGCGTGTTCGCGGGAGGAGCCGCTGCCGAAGTTCTCGCCGGCGACGACGAAGTCGCCGGGTTCGACGCCCTCGGCGAAGTCGGGGCGGTGGTCGGCGAAGGCGTGCGCGCCGAGGTCGGCGGGGTCGCTGGAGACGAGGAAGCGCGAGGGGATGATCTGGTCGGTGTCGACGTCGTCGCCGAACGTCCAGGCGCGACCGGGAGTCACCGGGTCGCGGACGTCGCTCATGGCTGTGCCTCCGCGGGGGTGACGACGTCGTCGTCGTAGCGGGTCGTTTCGACCGTTCGCGGGTCGGTAATCTCGCCGTAGAGCGCGGACGCGCCGACGGTGGCGGGGCTGGCGAGGTAGACGCTGCTGTCCATGGAGCCTTCGCGGCCGGGGAAGTTCCGGTTCGCCGTGGCGAGGCAGACGTCGCCGTCGCCGAGGACGCCGTCGTGCGTGCCGAAACAGGGGCCGCAGCCCGCGCTCTGGACGATCGCGCCGGCGTCGACGAAGGTGTCGAAGACGCCGGTGTCCAGCATGCGGCGGTAGATCGCTTTCGAGGCGGGGACGACGACCATGCGCGTGCCGGGGGCGAGGGTCTCGCCGTCGAGGATGTCGGCGACGACGCGGACGTCCTCGTACCGGCCGTTCGTGCAGGTGCCGACGAAGAGCTGGTCGACGGGGGTGCCGGCGACCGCGTCGACGTCGACGGCGTTCTCGGGGTTCGAGGGCTTCGAGACCTGCGGCGCGAGGTCGGCGGCGTCGTAGGTGTGGACGGCGGCGTAGTCGGCGTCGTCGTCGGGCGCGAGAGAGACGTCGAAGCTCGATTCGGTGCGGCCGGTCTGGCGGGCGAGAAAGCGCGCGGTGCGCTCGTCGGGTTCGACGAGACCCGCCTTCCCGCCCATCTCGATGGCCATGTTCGAGAGGACGAGGCGCTCGTGAATCGGGAGGTCCTGAACGGCGGAGCCGCCGTACTCGGCCGCCCGGTAGGTCGCGCCGTCGAAGCCGACGTCGCCGATGAACCGGAGGATGAGGTCTTTCGCGTAGACGCCGTCCGGGAGCGTGCCCTCGACTTCGAAGCGCACGGAGTCGGGCACGCGGAACCAGAGGTCGCCGGTCGCCATGGCGGTGCCGAGGTCGGTGGAGCCGACGCCGGTGCCGAACGCGCCGAGGCCGCCGAAGGTCGTGGAGTGGGAGTCCGCGCCGACGACGAGGTCGCCGGGTTCGGCGAAGCCGTGCTCGACGAGGAGCTGGTGGCAGATGCCGTCGCCGACGTCGAACTGGACCGCGCCGAACTCGGCGGCGAAGTCGCGGACGGCGTTGTGGTTGTTCGCCGCCTGCACGCCGTCCGCGGGCGCGTGGTGGTCGATGGTGATGACGGTGTTCTCGGGGTCGGCGAGCGGGCCGTCGCCGTCGGTGACGCCGCGGAACACCTCGAAGGTGAGCGGGCCGGTGACGTCGTGCGTGAGCATCGCGTCGACTTCGGCTTCGACGTAGTCGCCCGCGCGGGCGTCGGTGTTCGACTTCTCGGAGAGTATCCGTTCGGCGAGTGTTTTTCCGGTCATGGCTCTGCGTCGCTGGCGACGGTGTCGAGGACGCGGCGGGCGGTGCCGCCCATGAGGACGTGGCTCGTCGCGCCGAGGTCGAGGCGGTCGCTGATCGAGTGGGCGACCGCTTCGGTCCGCTCGAAGTCGAGGCCCGTGTCGACGCCCGTCTCGGTGAGCATGTGCGCGAGGTCTTCTGTCGGTGTGTTCCCGACGCCGGAGAGGCCCTCGGGGAGGACGACGCCGCCGCCGAGCCCGCAGACGGAGGCGTCGAAGCGGTCGACGCCGCACTGCATCGCGGCGAGCGTGTTCGCGAGGCTCATCCCGTTCGTGTCGTGGAGGTGGAGGCCGGCGTCGACGCCGGGGTGGCGGTCGAAGACCTCGGTGAACATCGCGTCCACCTGCACGGGGTTCGCGAGCCCCATCGTCGTCGCGAGCGTCACTTCGTCGACGCCCGCCTCGACAACGCGGTCCACGACCTCGAGCGTGCGTTCCTGTGGGATGCGGCCCTCGTAGGGGCAGTAGAAGCTCGTTCCGATGCCGGCCTCCACGAGGACGTCCGTCCCCGCGGCGAGGTCGACGATTTGCTCGACTTCGTCGAGGATTTCGCTCGTGCTCATCGACTGGTTCTTCCGGCTGTACGACTCGCTCACGGTGACGAGCGCGTTCACCTTATCGACGCCGGCGTCGAGCGCGCGCTCCATCCCGACCGCGTTCGGGACGAGCGCGCGGTACGTCACGTCGTCGCGGCGCGTAATCCGCCGGGCGACTTCGTCGGCGTCCCGGAGGTTCGGCACGGCCTTCGGATGCGTGAAGGACGTGAACTCGATTTCGTCCACGCCGGTCGTCGCGAGGTCGTCGATGATGGAGGCTTTTTCGTCCGTTGGGACGAAGCGGTCGAGGCGCTGGAAGCCGTCGCGCGGCAGCATCTCGACGACGTGCACGGAGTCGGGCAGGTCGAGCATCTAGATCACCCCCTCGGATTCGAGGTCGCGCCGGGTTTCGGCGTCGTAGCCGAGGAAGTCGCCGTAGACGGCGTCGTTGTGCGCGCCGAGCGCCGGCCCGAGGTGGTCGACGCGGCCGGGCGTGTCACCGAACTTCGGGGTGACGCCCTGCACGAGGCCGGAGCCGAGGTCGTCGTCGTCGACGTCGACGACGGCGTCTCGCGCCCGATAGTGGGGGTCCTCGACGATATCGGCGACGTTGTAGATGGGCGCGATGGTCGCGCCCGTGTCCTCGAAGACGTCGAGGACGGTCTCGCGGTCGCGGTCGGCCATCCAGTCGGCGATGACGGCGTCGAGTTCCTCGACGTGTTCGACGCGTTTCTCGTTCGTCGCGAAGCGCGAGTCGTCCTTCAGGTCGGGGCGGTCGATGGCGTCGAAGACCCGCATCGCCGTCGGCTGCGTCGACGCGGAGACGGCGACGTACCGGCCGTCGCCCGTCTCGTAGACGTTCCGCGGCGCGCTCGACGTCGAGCGGTTCCCGGACCGGCGGTCGACGTCGCCGAGCTGGTCGTAGCGGAGCGGCTGCGGGCCGAGGATGGAGAAGATGGGTTCGATGAGGCTCGTGTCGACGACCTGTCCGCCGCCGCCGTTCACCTCGCGGTTCCAGAGCGCGAACATCACGGAGAACGTCGCGTACATCGCGGCGACGCCGTCCGCCAGCCCGGTCGGCGGGAGGAGGGGTTCGCGGTCCGGGAAGCCGTTGAGGAACGCGAAGCCGCTCATCGACTCGGCGAGCGTCCCGAACCCGGGGCGTTCCGCGTACGGGCCGGTCTGTCCGAACCCGGAGATGCGGCACGCGACGAGGTCCTCGTTCACCTCGTCGGTGAGGCGCTCGGGGTCGAGCCCCCAGCGTTCGAGCGTCCCCGGTCGGAAGTTCTCCACGAGGACGTCCGCCTCCCGGAGGAGGTCCTCGAAGACGACGCGGCCCGCGTCGGTCGAGATGTCGAGCGTCACCGACTGCTTGTTGCGCCCGAGGTATTTCCACCAGAGGCCCGCGCCGTCCTTCTGGGGGCCGAACCGCCGGAGGTGGTCGCCGTCGGGGTGTTCGACCTTTATCACGGTCGCGCCGAAGTCGCCGAGGAGGCGACCGACGGTGCCCGCGGAAATCATCGTGCCTGCTTCGACGACGACGAGCCCGTCGAGGGGCCCGTCCGTCCCGGTAGTAGTCTGCATGTCGTGGTGTGTGTTCGGTGGGTGTCGGGTGGTGCGGCCGGCCGCGAAGGCCAGCGGAGCGGTGCGCGCGAGCGGACGCCTCAGAGAGGCCGGTCGATGTGCGTGCCGTAGCCCTTCTCGCCGACGACGTCGCCGTCGTCGAAGGCGAGCTGGCCGCGGACGACGGTCTGCGTCGGCCAGCCCGTGACCGCCGTGCCCTCGTAGGGCGAGTAGTCGGGCGCGCCCTGGAGGAGTTCCGGGGTGATGGTCTTCGTCTCGTCGAGGTCGACGACGGCGAGGTCGGCGTCGCTCCCCACTCTGACTGTGCCCTTCTTCGGGTGGAGGTCGAAGGCCTTCGCCGTGTTCGTCGACGTGACTTCGACGGCGCGCTCCAGGCTGATGCGGCCCTCGTTCACGCCCTCGGAGAGGATGAGCGGGAGCATCGCCGGCGTGCTCGGGAAGCCCGGCAGGCTGTCGGGGACGTCGTCGCCGATCTTGTCCGCTGCGAGGTTCGCGCAGTGGTCCGTCCCGATCGTCGAAATCGTCCCGTCCGCGACGCGCTCCCAGAGCGTCTCCTGGTCCTCCTTCGAGCGGACGGGCGGGTTGACGTTCATGCGCTCGTCGCACTCCTCGGTCGTGAGGGTGAGGTAGTGCGTGCAGGTCTCGCCGGTGAGGCGGTAGCCGGCGTTCCGGAGCGCCGCGAGCTCGTCCGCCGTCTTCCCCGAGGAGATGTGGACCGCATAGAAATCGTCGTCGTAGTCGTGTTGTTTGGCGAGCGACGCCCCCGAGACCATGCTCTGGGTCTCGGCGTAGCCGGGGAACTGGTCGACGAGCGTCTGGTAGTCGCGGTATTCGGCGTCGTCGTCGCGTTCGACGTCGAGGTAGGGGTTGTCGCCGAGCGAACTCGTGATCTCGACGTTCTCCGAGTGGTAGCCGAGCGTCGTGGGCGCGTCGACGTCCGCGAGCGCCTGAATGAAGGCGTCGCCGAAGTCGTCCCGCATCTCGCAGTCGACGCCGAACTTCTCCGTCGCGACGTACTTGTAGTTCATATACCACTTGAAAGAGGTGATACCGAGGTCCTCGACGATAGTCGGGATTTCCTCGACGTGCTCGAAGGAGAGCAGGCCGAGCGAGAAGAAGTAATCGTGGTAGTAGTTCTCCTCGGCCTGCTCGAAGTAGTCGCCCATGATCTCCTCGTAGGAGCCGGGGCGGCGGAAGTAGTTCCCGATGGTGGTGACGCCGCCGACGAGGTCGGCGCGGGATTCGGATTCGCCGTCGGCGTCGAGGCCGCGGTAGATGCCGTGGTGGGTGTGCGGGTCGATGGCTCCGGGGAGGACGTGCTTCCCGGACGCGTCGATTTCGGTCTCGCCGGAGAGCGTGCCGGGTTCGGCGACGGCGGCGATCTTCTCGCCCGACGCCGCGACGTCAGCTTCGAAGGTGCCGTGTTCGGGCGTGACGACCGTGCCGTTCGAGACGACGAGGTCGTACTCGCGGTCAGTCATCGAGGGCCTCCACATACGCCTCGACTTCCTCGGTCTCCAGGACTTCGGCGTACTTCATCCAGAGGTCCATCAGGCCGATCTTGTGCGACGCCTCGATGCGGTCGAAGATGCACTCCTGGGGGAGGAGGACGTCGAAGCCGTTCTGCTTCGCGTCGATGGCGGTCGCGCGCACGCAGCCGCTCGTGGAGTTCCCGACGACGATGACGGAGTCGTGGCCGCCACGGACGAGCCGGGAGAGGAGGTCCGTGCCGTAGAACGCGCTCGCGTACGATTTGTCGATGACCGTCTCGCCGTCCGCGGGAGCGACGGGGTCGACGATTCGGAGGTCGTCGTGGTCGGGGTCGTCGTAGCTCGACGGGACGACGCGCGTGTAGATGACGGGAACGTCGTGGTCGCGCGCGAAGTCGAGGAACGGCTCGATGTAGTCGATGGCGTCCCACGCGATCTCCCCCATCGCGGTGCGGTGTTTCTCGACGGCGTCGAGGATGGGTTCGTCGTCGCCGACGATGAGCTCCTGCATGTCGATGACGAGGACCGCGGGGTTCTCCCCGAGCCCGCGGGACTCCCAGGAGGACGCGCCCTCCTCGTCGTAGCCCGCTTTCGAAATCACTTGCTTGTCCCGCTCCGTGAGTAGATCTTCCCAGATACGCTCGGTCATGCTTGACAACCTCACACTACACTTTCGCCCGGGTTCGCTTAAACCTACTTCTTACACCGGTGTCGGCGCGAACGCGTCGAGGACGGCTTCGGCGAGGTCGCGGTCGGCGTTTGACGGCGCGCGCACGATGGGGAGGTCGACGCCCATCGCGCGGACCGCGTCGAGTTCCTCCCGGGCGTCTTCGGGGGTGCCCCAGATTGCGACGGTGTCGAGGAAGTCGTCGCCGAGGTGCGCTACGCCCGCCTCGGTGCTCGGGGCGTCGCGGACTGCCGCGACGTCGTCGCCGAACCCGGCCTCCTCGGCGGCGCGGCCGTAGTAGCCGGGGACGTCGCGGAGGTAGTAGGCGACGTGTTCGGCGGCCGCTCGGCGGGCGACGGCGGGGTCGTCGTCGACGGCGGCGAGGACGTACATCGCCACGTCGATGTCCGCGACGTCGCGGTCGGCGCGTTCAGCGCCCGTCGCCAGCCACTCCTTCGCCTCGGCGAACTGCTCGCGTGGGTAGAGGTTCGGCAGCCAGCCGTCGCAGTACTCGCCGGTGAGGCGGACGTTCCCGGGGCCGAGCGCGCCGTTATAGATGGGGACGTCGGCGCGTTCGGGTTCGAAGGCGTCCCAGAAGCTCGTGCGCGCGGGGGTGAAGAACTCGCCGTCGAACGCCTCGGGCGTCCCAGACAGGTAGCGGCGGACGAGTTCGACGTATTCGGCGAGTCGGGGGAGCGGGCGGTCGAAGGGAACGCCGTGAAAGTCCTCGACGACGCCGGGGTGGGCGACGCCGAGGCCGAGAATGGCGCGGCCGTCGGAGTGCGCGTCGAGGGTGGCGACGGCCTGCGCGAGCGCCGCCGGCGTCCGCGAGAAGACGTTCACGATGCCCGTGCCGAGTCGGACGTCGTCCGTGACGGTCGCCCAGCGCTCCAGTTTCCCGAACGCGGTCTTCCCCTGGCCTTCGGCGGCCCAGACGCTCTCGTAGCCGAGTGCGTCCGCGCGCCGGACGAGGTCGAGGTCGTCGCGGAGCGCGAACAGGACGCCGGTCCGTTCGGTCATCGGCGGCCCTCCGCGGAGAGAGCGAGCGCACGCGGTGGTCGCTGCGGTGAGCGCATCATACCGTGGACGTTCGCGGCCGGGGGCATAACGGTATCCCCGCGTGCGGGGCGATAGCTTTAGGCGGTGTGGGTCGAACCAGCGTGCATGGTCGAGCAAGCAGAGAGGAGCGGCGAGCGCGTGGTATCGGTCGCGGACGTATCGTTCGACGTCGAGACGGACGTCCTCGTCGCGGGCGGCGGCGGCACGGGTCTCGTCGCGGCGCTCGCCGCGTCCGAGAACCCGGACCTGACCGTGACAGTGCTGGAGAAGAGCCCGGACGTCGGCGGGAACACGTCGCTCTCGACGGGGATGGTGCCGGCGGCGGGGACGCGCCTCCAGCGCGAGGCGGGCATCGAGGAGTCCCCTGCGGACATGGCGCGAGACATCTTGGAGAAGAACGACTACACGGCGGACGAGGCGATGGTCCGGCGTCTCTGCGCGGAGAGCGCGGACCTCGTCCACTGGCTCGTGGACGACTGGGACGTATCGCTCTCGCTCGTGGACGATTTCAAATACCCCAAACACTCCGAGTATCGGATGCACGCGCCGCCGGGGCGGAACGGGGCGAACCTCGTCGCCGAGTTGCGAGCGCGCGTCGAGGAGACACCGAACGTCGAACTCCTGACGAACACGCCGGTGACGACGCTCGTAGCGGACGACGCCGGGGTTGTCGGCGTCGTCGCAGGCGACCGGCGCTCGGAAGCCATCGCCGCAGAGAAGGTAATTCTCGCGACGGACGGGTTCGGGGGGAACCGGGAGATGATCACGGAGTGGTGTCCGGAGATCGAGGACGCGGTGTACTTCGGCGCGGACGGGAACACGGGGGACGGCATCCGGTGGGGGGCGGCGCTCGGCGGCGAGCTCGCCTGCATGGACGCCTATCAGGGGCACGCGACGGTCGCGTCGGGACAGCTCTCGACCTATGCGGTGGTGATGAACGGCGGCGTGCTCGTGAACGAGCGCGGGGAGCGGTTCGGCGACGAGTCCGCGGGGTACTCGGCGTTCGCCGTCGACGTCCTCAGGCAGCCGGGCGGGCACGCGTTCGAACTGTTCGACGAGCGCATCTTCGAGCGCCTCCGGGGCGAGTTCGACGACTTCGACGAGGCCGTCGAGAGCGGCGTCTACCACGAGGCCGAGTCGGTCGAGGCGCTCGCGGAGACGCTGGGGTTCGACGCCGACGCCGCGGCCGAAGCCGTCGAGAGATATAACGCCGCGGCGGCGGCGGGCGAGCCGGACGAGACGGGGCGAGAAGACGGCGTGCACGCGCTCGAAGCGCCGTTCTACGGCGCGAAGGTGACGGGCGCGCTCTTCCACACGCAGGGCGGGCTGGTCGTCGACGAGGACGCGCGCGTCCTCCGCGAGGACGGGACGGTCGTGGAGAACCTCTACGCGGGCGGCGGGACGGCGTGCGGCATCAGCGGGCACGGGCCGGGCGGCTACCTGAGCGGGAACGGGCTCACGACGGCGCTCGGGTTCGGGCGGCTCGCGGGCGTCGACGCCCGCGAGCGGTGCCGAAACTAACGGATAACTGGCAAAAAACACCGCAAATCATTTAGTGGGTGTCCCACCCATAGGTACATGCTACCATGAGCAAGCGTGAGCAGTCTGCAGTGTCGAGTCGGCGTCGATACCTCAAACTCGCCGGTGTCTCGGGAGTCGCGGCCCTCGCGGGATGTTCCGGCGGTGGCGGCGAAACAACGACCTCGACGTCGGGCGGCACGACGACGGGGACGACGAACGGCGGCGGGAACGTCGAGGAAGTCATCATCGGATCGAACCACCCGCTCTCGGGCGGGCTGGCGTCGACGGGCGTGAAGATGGACAACGCGGTGAAACTCGCCGCGCAGCGGAAGAACGAAGCCGGCGGCATCGAGGCGCTCGGCGGCGCGGACGTGAAGGTCATCAGCGGCGACAACCAGGGCGAGCAGTCCCTCGGCGGGCAGGTGAGCAACGACCTCATCGACCAGGGCGCGTCGGTCCTGACCGGCTGCTACTCCTCGCCGGTGACGACGGCGGCGACGCAGGCGGCGGAGCGCGCGCAGACGCCGTTCGTCGTCTCGGTCGCCGCCGACGACGCCGTCCTGCAGGGCCGCGGGCTCGACTACTCGTACCGGCCGCAGCCGCCCGCGAAGCGGATGGCGAGGGACTACGCGGAGTACGTCCCCGAGGTCATCCGGCAGAACGGCGGCACCATCGAAACCGCCGGGTTGTTCTACGTGAACAACAGCTACGGGCAGGCGATTCGGGAGAGCCTGAACGAGTACCTCCCGCAGAACGGCGTCGAGGTCACCGTCGAAACGGCGCTGGAGTACGGCGCGGACAGCGCGGACACGCAGGTGACGAAGCTCAAGCAGAGCGACCCGGACACCGTCATCGCGACGACGTACGTCCCCGGCGGCGTCCTGCTCTCGCAGGCGATGCAGGACCAGGACTACCGCCCGCCGCACCTGACGGCGTGCGCGAGCGCGACGTTCCTCGACGACGAGGCGCTCGCCGACATCGGCGACTTCGCGAACGGCGTCCTCGACAACAACTACGCGCTGAACAACACCATCGACAAGACCGCGGCCGTCCGCGAGGCCTTCCGGAACCAGTACGATAAGGGGATGGACGGATCGACGGGGATGGCGTACGTCGCCACGGAGGTCATCATTCAGGCCATCGAGGAAACGGGGAGTACGGACCCCGAAGCCATCAACGAGACGCTCAGCTCGATCCAGGTCGACGACCACATCGCGGCGATGGGCACCATCGACTTCCAGGAGAACGGCGAGAACGCGAACGCGCTCGCGCCCGTCAATCAGGTGCAAGACCTCGCCGCAAAAGTCGTCTACCCCGAGGAGTACGCGGAAGCACAGCCCCAGATCTAAGCGTCACCGCGACGCCCTTTCAGAGGCGGCATACACTACACAGATGAGATTACTCGACACACCATGATACCGGCGTTCGGTGCAGTACTGCTCCCGCTGTCGATGCTCTCGCGGTTCGTCGACCCGTTCTCGGCGATCCTGCGGGACGTCCTCGGTTTGAACCCCGTGCTCCTCCAGTTGGTCGCGTTCGCCCTCCTCCTCGGCGGAGTGTACGCGCTCACTGCGCTCGGACTGACGATGATCTTCGGCGTGATGGACGTCATCAACTTCGCGCACGGCATCTTCCTCGTCGTCGGGATGTACACGACACTGGTCGTCACGACGACGTTCGGCGTCAACCCCTTCCTCGCCATCGGGGTCGCCGTCGTCGTCCTGTTCGTCCTCGGCGTCGTGATGCACCTGAGCATCATCGAACCCATCCTCGACGCGCCCGACCAGAACCAGCTCATCGTGACGCTCGGCGCGCTCTTCGTCATCCAGAGCGTCATCGAGATCGGCTTCGGCCCGGACCCGCAGAGCATCGGGTTCAAGGCCGGGACGCTGGAGGTCGCGGGCGTCTTCATCCCGAACGGCCGGCTGTACGCGCTCGCGCTCGCCATCCTCGCGATGGTCGTCGTCTGGGCGTTCCTCCAGTACACCGACCTCGGCCGGGAGATTCGCGGCACGGCGAACAACCGCATCGGCGCGCAGTACGTCGGCATCAACGTCACGCGCATCAACTACCTCACGTTCGGCATCGGCGCGGCGCTCGCCGGCCTCGCCGGCGGCTCCGTCGCGCTCTTCAACCGCTTCGACCCGTTCTCGGGGAGCACCTACCTCATCAACGCGTTCGTCATCGTCGTGCTCGGCGGCCTCGGGTCGTTCCCGGGCGCGTTCCTCGGCGGGATGATCATCGGGTTCCTCCAGGTCTTCGGCTCCTACTACCTGCCGGGGACGACCTACCAGATTCTCATCTTCCTGCTCTTCATCGGGACGCTCCTCGTGAAGCCGGAAGGGATCTTCGGGGGTGAGTCGGCGTGAGCGAACTCCGCGAGCGCTACCGCGCCTTCGACGACCACCGGTACTCGGGCGTCGCGAAGGGCGCGCTCGGGTTCGGCCTGCTCGCCGTGCTCCCGCAGCTCATCGCGGTGAGCGTCGCCGGCGTCTCCATCGACCAGTGGGTGAGCGTGAAGATTCTCGTCCTCACGCTCATCTTCGCGTTCTCCGCGCAGGCGTGGAACATCATGTCCGGCTACACCGGGCAGTTCTCCTTCGGGCACGCCGCCTTCTTCGGCATCGGCGCGTACGCCACGCAGGCGCTGCTCGCCACGTACGGCCTGAACCCCTGGATCGGGATGCTCGTCGGCGGCCTCCTCGCCGCCGTCTACGGGCTCTTCGTCGGCGTGCTCTGCTTCCGCTACAACCTGAAGGGCCACTACTTCGCGCTGGCGACGCTCGCGTTCGCCGAACTGCTCCGCGTCGTCGTGCAGAACACCTCGGAGCTGAACGGCGCGAACGGCTACTACAAGCCGTTCGCCCGCGACTACGCCAGCGGCCCCGGACTGGCCGCGTTCCAGTTCCAGACCGACCTCCCCTACTACTACGTCATCCTCGCGTTCCTCATCATCGTCACCGCCGTCGCGTGGGCGATTCGGAACTCGTGGATCGGCCTCTACTTCTTCTCCATCCGAGAAGACGAGGACGCCGCGGCGAGCGTCGGCGTCCCGACGAACCGCTACAAGATCTACGGCGTCGTCATCAGCGCGTTCTTCACCGCGTGGGCGGGCGCGTTCTGGAGCATGTACTACAACACCATCCAGCCGTCGACGGTGTTCGACCTGTTCTTGAACGTCCGCCTGCTCCTCCCCGCCGTCGTCGGCGGCCCGGGGACGCTCATCGGCCCCATCATCGGGTCGTTCTTCGTCACCCCGGTGAGCGAGGTGCTCCGGACGACGTTCGACCAGGTGAACGGGCTGAGCCACGTCGTCTACGGGCTCGTCCTCATCCTCATCGTCCTGTACAGTCCGAAAGGCATCGTGAACTGGCCGGCACGGTTCCGCGCGCTACTCGGCCGCACGGAGGAAGACGATGACTGAGACGATACTGCACGCGACGGACATCACGAAGGAGTTCGGCGGGCTGGTCGCCCTGAGCGACGTCTCCCTCGACATCGACGAGGGCGAAATCGTCGGCCTCATCGGGCCGAACGGCGCGGGGAAGACCACGCTCTTCAACTGCCTGAGCGGCGCGCTGAAACCCACGTCGGGGACGGTGGAGTTCCGCGGCGAGGACATCACGGGGATGGAGCCCCACGAGGTCGCGAAGCGCGGGCTCGCGCGCACCTTCCAGATTACGCGGCCGATGGAGGACATGACCGTCCTAGAGAACGCGATGGTCGGCGCGCACATCCACACGCGGCGGCGCGGCCCCACGAGGGAGCGCGCACGGGACGCCCTCGACTTCGTCGGGCTCGCCGACGACGCCGACCGGAAGGCCGGCGGGCTGACGCTCGGGAAGCAGAAATCCTTAGAGCTCGCGCGGGCGCTCGCCACCGACCCCGAACTCGTCCTCGTGGACGAGATCATGGCGGGGCTCACGCCCGCGGAGTCCGAGCGCATCCTCGACCGCCTCGAAGCCGTTCGCGAGCGCGGCACGAGCCTCTTCGTCATCGAACACGACATGCACGCAATCATGGAAATCTCGGACCGAATCAAGGTGCTCGACAACGGGAAGGAGCTGGCGTTCGGCGCGCCGGCGGACGTCGTGAACGACCCGGCCGTCGTCGAGGCCTACATCGGCGAGGAGGTCGAGGATGTCTGAGATGCTCACCATCGACTCGCTGGAGGCCGGCTACGGCGAGATTCAGGTGCTGCACGGCGTCGACTTGAGCGTCGAGAAGGGCGAAATCGTCGCGCTCATCGGGTCGAACGGCGCGGGGAAGACGACGACCCTCCGCGCGGTCTCGGGCATCATCCCGGCGACCGCGGGGACGATCACGTACGACGGCGGCGACATCACGGACGCGGACACGGAGGACATCGTGGACCGCGGGCTGGTGCAGGTCCCGGAGAGCCGGGAGCTGTTCGGCGACCTCTCGGTGCGTGAGAACCTCCTGCTCGGCGCGCAGCGCGCGAGCGCCGTCGACGGCCGCGACGCGATGTTGGACCGCGTCTACGAGCTGTTCCCGCGCCTCGAAGAGCGCGAGGAGCAGGCGGCGGAGACGATGAGCGGCGGCGAACAGCAGATGCTCGCCATCGGCCGCGCGCTGATGGGCGACCCCGACCTGCTCGTGCTCGACGAGCCGACGGAGGGGCTCGCGCCGAAGCTCGTGCAGGACGTCTTCGACGCGATCCGCGAGATTCACGCGGAGGGGATGACGGTCTTCCTCGTGGAGCAGAACGTGAAGCAGACGCTGTCGCTCGCGGACCGCGGCTACGTCATGGAGAACGGCCGCACGACGCTCTCCGGTACGGGCGAGGAGCTCTTGGAGGCCGACGAGGTCATCGAGGCCTACCTCGGCGCATGACGCCCACCGAGCGACTCGCCGAGTTCGCTGTGTCTCTCTCTCTTTCTTCGGTCCCGAGGGGCGTGAGCGACCGCCTCGGGCTCGTCCTCGCGGATACGCTCGCCGCCGCGGTCGGCGGCGCGGACGACGACGCGGTGCGCGCGCTCGCGGCGGCGTGGGCCGACGACGGCGGCGTTCCCGTCCCCGGCACGACGGGGCTCGCGCGCGTCGACCGCGCGGCCTACCTCGTCGGGACGGCGGGGACGACGCTCGAACTGGACGAGGGCCACCGGTTCGCCGCCGGCCACCCCGCGATTCACGTGCTCCCGGCGGTGCTCGCGGACGCCGCGAGTCGAGACGCGGAGAAGGAGACGTTCCTCGCGGCGCTCGCGGCGGGCTACGAGGTGGCGGCGCGGGCGGGGATGGCGATGCAGCCGCTCGCGGACGGCTACCACCCGCACGGCGTCTGGGGGGCGGTGGGCGCGGCGGCCGGCGTCGCGCGCCTCCGCGGGCTCGACGCGGCGACGACGGCGGACGCGCTCGCCGTCGCGGCGAACAGCGCCCAGCACACGCGCTTCGCCGCGGCGACGGAGGGCGCGACGGTCAGAAACACCTACGCAGGTGCGTCGAACCAGGACGGCCTCACGGCCGTCGACGCCGCCGAAGCCGGGTTCACGGGCCTCGCCGACGGCGTCGTTCGGCACCTCGCGCCCGCGACCGCCGACGGCGTCGACACCGACGCTCTCACGGGCGGGCTCGGCGAGACGTGGGAGGTCGAACACGGCTACTTCAAGCGGTTCGCCGCCTGCCGGTACACGCACCCCGCCGTGGAGGCGGCGCTCGCGCTCCGCGAGGGCGTCGACCCCGACGACGTCGAGCGCGTCGAGGTCGGGACGTATCCGGCGGCCGCGTCGCTCGACGAGAAGCGGCCGGAGTCCGCGCTCGCGGCGAAGTTCTCCGTGCCGTACGCCGTCGCAGCGGCGTTCGCGCTCGGGCACGCCGACAAGGCGGCGTTCGACCTCGACAGCGTTCCCGAGCGCGTGTTCGCGCTCGCGGCGCGGACGACCGTCTCGGTGGACGACGCGGTGGCGGCGCGAGCGCCGGACGCCCGCGGCGCGCGCGTCACCGTCCGGCTCGCCGACGGCACAGCGAAAACGAGCGAAGTCGAGCGCGCGAAGGGCGACCCGGAGCGCCCGTTCACGAGCAGCGAAATCCGGGAGAAGTTCGACGGGCTCGTCGCGCCCGCGCTCGGCGACGACGGGAGCGAGCGGCTCTGGAACGCCGCGGTCGGCGACACCGACCCGCGGGAACTCCTCAGACTGACACGACGATGATTCCACAGACACCGGTCCGCGACTGGGAGGCACAGGTCTACGACTTCTTAGACGCGCCCGTCCCCGACGAGGCGCGGGCGGCCGGCGAGCGAATCGTCGCCGACGTGCTCGCCGCCGCCGTCGCCGGCTCCGAGGCCCCCGACGTTCGAGAGACGAGTGACGGAGGGTTCGGCGGCGGGCCGGCGCTCGTCCTCGGCACGAATCGGCGACGGAACGCGTCGCAGGCGGCGCTCCTGAACGCGGCGGCGGCAATCGCGCAGGAGATCGAGGAGGGCCACAACGAGGGCGGGCACGTCGGGGCGGCACTCGTCACGGGCGCGCTCGCGCTCGCCGAAACCCACGATTCTACGGTGTCGGGCGCGGATTTCGTGGACGCGTGCGTGAAGGCCTACGAAGTGAGCGCGCGCCTGGAGCGGGCGATTTTCGCGATGAAGGCGCGGCTGAACGAGTCGGTGCCGTGGCTGATTCGGGACCCGCACGCGACGTGGACGGTCGTCGGCCCGGCGCTCGCCGGCCTGCTCGCCGTCGACGCCGCCGACGACGTGCTGGTAGACGCGTTCCGCGCGGCGGCGAACACCGCGGTCGTCTCGATGTTCGACCCGTACGCGGAGGGCGCGCCAGCGCGGAACTTCACCGCGGGACACTCCGCGGCGACGGGCGTGAACGTCGCGCTCGCCGCGGCCGCGGGCGTCACCGGCTCGGCAGAGGCGTTAGAGCGCGTCTACGACCCGCTGGACGAGATGCTCGACGGCGGGTTCGCGGAGTCGATGGTGTCGCTCGGGGAGCGCTGGTACGTCACCGAAGTCTACGTGAAGACGACGCCGTCCTGTCGGTACACGCACCCCCCGCTGGATGCGCTGCGCGAACTCGACGCGCGCCCCGACGCCGACCGCGTCGAGCGCGTCGACGTCTACACCTACGGGAACGCCGTCGACATGGCGCGCGCCGACCCGGACACCTTCACCGGCGGGAAGTTCTCCATCCCGTACGTCCTCGCGCGCGAACTCGTCTCGAGGGACGTCACGCTCGACGACTTCACGCCAGAGCGGCTCGCCGACCCCGCGGTCCGCGACCTCGCCGGCCGCGTCAGCCTCCACGCCGACGCGGATTTCGAGGCGGCGTTCCCCGAATCGTGGGGCGCGCGCGTCGAACTCACGTTGACCGATGGGGCGACCCGCACCGGCGAGCGCGCGTACCCGTACGGCGACTACCGCGACCCGTCTCCGAGACCGAGTTCCGCGCGCTCGTCGCCGGCCTCCTCGACTACGGGCTCGCCGACGCCGACGACGACCTCGTCGACGCAGTCGTGAACGTCAGCGGGACACGCATCGACGCGCTCACCGCCGCGCTCTCCGACGCTACCTAACACCGGTTCGGTATCGGTAAACTCCCGGTATCGTTTTAGCGGTCGGCGTCGTCTATCGGTGTATGCCCACGGATGGACGAGTGAAGTCGGTCGACACCGCCTTCGACGTGCTCGAAGCGCTCCGGGACGACGACGGCATCACCGTGACCGCGCTCGCCGACCGCTGTGACTGCTCGAAGAGCACGATTCACGCCCACCTGCGCACGCTCCGCGACCGCGGATACGTCGTCAGAGACGACGACGGCTACCACCTCGGCCTCCAGTTCCTCGACCTCGGGAACAGCGCGCGCAGCCGCTTCCACCTCTACCGGGAGGCACGCCCCGAGATCGACCGGCTCGTCGAGGAGACCGGCGAACGCGTCCAGCTCATGGTCGAAGAACAAGGGATGGGGACGTACATCTACCAGAGTCAGTCAGAGCGCGCCATCACGACCGACTCGCACACGGGCACGCGCGTCCACCTGCACTCGACGGCCGTCGGCAAAGCCTACCTGGCCTTTCTCCCCGTCGAGCGCGTCCACGACATCATCGACGAACGCGGCCTCCCCGCCGTGACGGAGAACACCATCACCGACCGCGATGAATTCCTCGACGAACTCGACCGCGTCCGTGAGCGCGGCGTCGCGTTCAACGACGAAGAACGCATCACGGGGATGCGCGCCATCGGCGCGCCGATCACCGACGAGAACGGCGAGGCGACCGCCGGCGTCAGCCTCTCCGCCCCCACCACCCGCCTCTCCGGCGACCGCCTCGAAACCGAACTCCCCGACGCGCTGAAACAGATCGCCCGCGTCATCAGCATCAAATCCACGTACTCCCAATAGCGAACCGGAGTTCGGCATCGGTGTATAGTAGGAATTCATCGCAAGCGTATCCGGTTCTTTCGGGAAGTCGACACAGGAGTGGAAAGAGCTGTTCGCCACGAGGGGTGCGTCGTTCTCTATGGGTACAGAGCGAGATGGTCGCGACGAACAAGATTTTACAGACATACATTCGTAATTCGGCGGGTGGGATTCGCGGTCGTGCTGGGAGTTGACATCGACGACGCCCGTCGTCTTCTGGACGTGGCGGACGGGCCGGCTCTCTGTTCGGCGTCGGTAAGTTGGTCCGAGGGACGGACGAGTCGACGGAGCCGTGAAGACGTCGTCGACGACAATCGGGCACGGCGATACCCACGCCGACGACCCGCTCGTCCCAGCCCACGGCGCACTCTCGGTCGCGAACGGCGTCGAGTTCGGCTCGGATACCGTCGGGGTCGGTCTCCGCGAGGGGGAGAGATACGACACGAGAGCCCACGGGGACGCTCAATGTGCGACCGCACGTACCAGAAGTACCACCTTCAGAAACAATATGTCTCTCCGAGAGGTTCGGTATCGGCACTGGCGTTCCACCGTTCACAACTGGGTACAGCCAACCGACGGCCCGTTGAAAGAACCGGCTCCGGGTCACGTCGCGGGTAACGAGGCGGCGATCCAGCTCACTCCGAACGCTATGGCTCCACGCCGAGGTCAATGCAGAGACGAACTAGCTACTCTAGCAGCTCGATTCGAGAGAGAACAGGCGGTAACCGAGGTGTTTCTCGAAGAGTTCCGCGAGAGATGTGTCGTTGATGATGAACCCCTCCCATACGTTAAGAGATGTGTACGTTCAGGTAGGCTGCTGTCAGAATGGGCACCGGTTCGAACGCGAGACACACGAGGCCGGAGTGACATCGGAATTGTAATCTACAATAGTAATACGTCGAAAGAGCCATTTCTCGGACTGTTTCAGGGACGCCGACACGGAGACCGTCGAAGATCGGCTGCGAGCTTTCGGCTCCGCGCGGAGTCAGCTAATCTGAACGCTATCCAATCGGATGGGAACGTGATGAGTGTCTCCGCCTACTCACGCTCCCAGCATCCAACGCTCGCTATCCTAGCGTCTCTCTAGGGGGTTCTTGGGTGCGGAGACACCGTAGAGCGGGCAAATCGGAGGTGCCCGTGAACGCGGAGCGTTCGCGATCCCGCGAGGAGGTATCGCGGCTATCGGTTTACAGCCCGAGGATGTCCTCGAGGTCGTCGCCGGTCAGGCCGGACTGGACGACCGCAGGGTAGTAGTCACGGTTCTTCTCCAGGGGTTCGCCGTGTTCGCGCTTGTGTCGCGCGTTGAGCTCGTCGAAGCGAATGTCGAGTTCGGTGCGGACGTCGTCCGGGAGGTACATGAGGACGCTCGGCCGCTCTTTCACCGAGACCTGCTCGTCCGCCTCGGACGCGGACTCGGGTTCGGACTTCGACTCTGATTCTTCTTCCGCCCTCGACGCCTCCGACTCTGTCTCTGCGTCGGCGTCGTCGTCTTTCTGCTGGAAGCGCTTGCTCAAGCGGTCGCTTCGAGTGTTCCGGTCGCTCATGCTGTGGCCTCCGCGTTCGCTTCGAGGTGGTCAGCGATGTCGAGGAAGACCGCCTCCATGTCGCACTCTTCGTCGTGGGCGAAGATGGAGTGGCCCTGATTCCACGCGCGCTTGAGCGCGACTCGTTTCCGGACCTCCCAGACTGGGACGCGACCCTCGAAGGTTCGCTCGAACCAGTCCATCATGTCGTCGGCTTCGCCGTCCTGTTCGACGCGGTTCGCGACGAGGCCGACGTCCTCGATGTCGACTTCGTAGTTCGCTTCGAGCGTGTCGATCTGGTCGAAGAGAATTTCGAGCGCGCGGATGCTCGTCCCTTCGGCGAGCGCGGGGATGAGGACGCGCTGGGTCGCGAGGAGGGCGTTGTCGGTGAGGTTCCCGAGCGACGGCGGGCAGTCGACGAGGAGGAAGTCGTAGTCGTGGTCGAGTTCGTCGAGCGCCATGTCGAAGCGTTCCCGGCTCCGCATCGCCGTGGTGAGTTCGGGTTCGGCGTTGAACATGTCGACGTTGCTCGGGAGGACGTCGAACTCCGCGTGGGGTTCGACGATGTCGTTGATGACCTCCTGGTTGTCCGTGTCGAGGAGGATGTCGTAGAGCGATGGCGGTTCGGCGTCGTAGGCGTCGGTGAGTCCGAGGCCTTCGGTGGCGTGACCCTGTGGGTCCATGTCGACGAGGAGGACGTCGTGCCCGCGCTCCGCGAGCGCGCCCGCGACGTTGATCGTGATCGTCGTCTTCCCGACGCCGCCTTTCTGGTTCGAGAGCGATAGTCGATACGTCATAACTCGCTACTCCCAGATAATAGTCTAAGACCGCATAAAACTTTGCGCGGAAACAGCCAGTGAAGAAGTCGTAGCTATCTAAGATACCATAACTGTCGTAACAAGGATAACTGGGATATCCAGTAATGCCGGCACAGACGGCTATTCGTGCTACGCCGTCGTAGCGAGGAACGACCGGAAAGAACGCTAATCAGGATTTACCTGTCGCACGGGCAAAGCCCACATATCGAGTTATGCTGGCTATGAGGATTGGCTTCTTCGCCGCAGGGAGAGAGAAAGGCGGCTTGAGGAGCGCTTTCTCGCAGGATATACGCGTCTAGTCGGTCATATCTGTCTAAGACTGCTTCTTCGGTAGGGTTCGACGACGACCAAAGAGCTCGAAGCGGAAATTCGTCATAGACGGGATAGCTCGTGATGCTGGCTTAGCTATCGTATCGGTCAATGCAGTGTGGGTTCGCAGAGCGCGCTGTGCGTGCATACCTCGATATTCTGTCTTAGAGAGAATATATGTCTGGGCGTGAGATGAGGGCGAAGAGAGTTTAGACAGATAGGATCAGTATGGCGGCTATTCCCGGTATGCGGTGAGAGCGGGCTGTGCGAGCGATACGGGGTCAGCCGAGAGCGAAGCCGGCGTTGGCGTAGACGCCGCGGCCAGTGAGAGCGGGTTCGGGGGTCGGGTAGGTCATCCGGGTGAGCGTTCGCGTGTCGGTGAGGCCGGCGGCGGCGAAGGCGGCGGCGGGAGCGGAGCCGAGCGCGTTGATCGTGAAGGAGTCGCCGTCGAGGGCGTCGCGGACGGCGGCGAGGAGGCGGTGGGTCGTCTGTCTGTCGTCGGCGAGGAGCGGGCCGACGGCCCAGCCGGTTCGCGTGGGCGTCGCGATGGCGTAGCCGGTGTCGTCGGTGGTGACGACGCCGCGCGTATCGGGGTCGTCGAGGAGGGAGGCGAGGAGGAACTCCCGGTCGACGGAGACGCGCGTCGCGTCGTACCCGGCGATCCGTGCGGCGTCGGTGAGCGGTTCGACGCCGCTCGCGTCGAGGTCGGCGCTGGGAGTGCCGGTGTAGACGGTCGCGGTGAGGACGTCGTCGAAGCCGGCGTCAGCGTAAATGGGTTTGCCGGTGTCGTTGGCGTCGAGGCCGACGACGTCGACGCGGTCGCGGACGTCGTCGAAAGCGCGCTCGAAGACGCGAGTGCCGAGCCCGCGCCGACGGTAGGGTGCGGCGACGACGATGGAACCAATCCACGCGACAGCGGCGTCGTAGCAGACAGCGGTCGCGGTCGCGACGAGCTCGCCGTCACGCCAGCCGCCGACCGTTCGGACG
Source organism: Halocalculus aciditolerans (assembly GCF_014647475.1). Classification (NCBI taxonomy): domain Archaea; kingdom Methanobacteriati; phylum Methanobacteriota; class Halobacteria; order Halobacteriales; family Halobacteriaceae; genus Halocalculus; species Halocalculus aciditolerans. The sequence continues at coordinate 510,095 of NZ_BMPG01000003.1, forward strand.
GCGGGGAGCGAGACGAATCGTTCCCAGTCCGTGCGGCGCATCCCCCATCCCACCGCCGTCGAGAGCGCGGCGGCGTCGCCCGCGTCACGCGCCGTGAGCGGGCGGAAGTCGACATCCATAGCTGCCGAAAAGGAGTCCACGGTGAAGACCATACCGAGCGGCGAACCGCGATGCTCGAACAGATAGCAAAGACAGCCAAGAAGGGACAGATAGTTAAGATAGAATAGGTAGCTCAGACGATATAGAGAGGTTAGACAGTTCTCAGAGGGTGGAGGGGAGTGGCAGGAGTAGTACGGGGGCGAGGAAGGTGGAGAAGGCGTGAGAGGCGGAGAGGGCAGATGTGACGGTCGTGTCGACGGGTCGCAGTTAGGCGGTTTTGTCGCGTGCGTCGCGGTCGCGGGTTCGGTTGTATCGGTCGCGGAGGCGTTCGACGCGGGCGTCCATGGAGGGATGAGTGGAGAGCCAGCGGGAGAGCGTGCCGTCTTCGTCGCCGTAGGTGTAGAGCGGGGCGGTGACCCCCTGAGGGGGTTCGCTCGCGCGTTCGATTTTGCGGAGGGCGCGGGCGAGGGCGGCGGGGTCGTCGGTGACGTCGACGGCGCGGTCGTCGGCGTGAAACTCGCGGCCGCGAGAGTGTGCACGGACGAGGAGGGTGAGGAGAATGACGGCGAGGGCGACGACGCCGGCGAGGGAGTCGTGGAGGTCTCCGAAGACGCCTTCATCCCAGCGAGTCGGGTGGCCGCGGAGGAAGGCGGCGGCGCGTGCGAGTCCGGTGACGGCGAGGGTGACGGGGAGGAGCACGAAGACGAGGAGACCGACGGCGGACTGCGCGAAGGAGTACGCGAGCGTCTGGATGAGGCTGTCGCGGCTCTCGAGGTGGGCGAGTTCGTGGGCGAGCACGGCCTCGAGTTCGTCGGGGTCGAGGAGGCGGAAGAGGCCGACGTCGAAGACGATGGCACCGGGGCCGACGCCGCCGAGCGCGATGGCGTTCGGGACGCCCATGGCGGCGGCGAGGACGGCGGGTTCGGCGAGGTCCATGCGCTCGCAGAGGCGGTCGAGGCGGCGGTAGAAGGCGGGGAAGCGGCCGCGTGGGAGCGGACGGGCGTCCATGGAGGCGAGGAGTCGTCTGGTCCCGTAGCGGTACGAGCCGTAGCCGAAGACGACGGTGAGGAGGGCGAGGAGGAGGAGCGTGGCCGCCGGGTCGGGGCGCGCCTGCCAGGCGAGCGAGAGGACGACGAACGCGCCGTAGGCCGCGCCGAGGTAGACGACGAGCAGGCAGACTCCGACGAGGGCGAAGAGCACGCGGAGCGTCAGTCGACGCATACGGTGAGTGAGGAGTGAGCGCGGGAAACGCTTTTCGAGGCGGCGGGGACCCGCGGGTTTTTCGACGCGCGGCGCGCCACAACGAGACATGGCCTCTCTCGCCCGCGTCCGCGTTCACCCCGTGAAGTCTCTCGACCCGCTCGACCTCGCGTCAGCGTCGGTGCTGGAAGACGGCGGATTGACGCTCGACCGAGAGTACGCGATTCGTGACGCCGAAGGGCGGTACGTGAACGGGAAGCGCGAGCGCGCGGTGCACCGCGTCGATTCGACGTACGACCCCCGAGAGGGAACGCTGGCGCTCCGGGAACGCGGGGAGGACAAAAGCGGTCAGTCGGCGGCCGCGTTCCACCTGCCGGCGGAGCGGCCGGCGGCGGCCGACTGGCTCGCGGGTTTCCTCGGGTATGCGGTGTCGCTCGACCACGACGAAACGGGCGGGTTTCCCGACGACACGGACGCGACCGGGCCGACGGTCGTGAGCACGGCGACGCTCGAAACCGTCGCCGGCTGGTTCGACCTCCCCGTCGAATCGGTCCGGCGACGGTTCCGCGCGAACCTCGAAGTCGACGGCGTGCCGGCGTTCTGGGAGGACCGACTCTACGCGGGGGAAGGCGAAGCGGTTCGGTTCCGCGTCGGCGACGCGGTCTTCGACGGCGTGAACCCGTGCGCACGCTGCGTCGTTCCGTCTCGCGACCCCGACACGGGCGAAGAGACACCGGCGTTCAGGCGGACGTTCGTGGAGAACCGGGAGGCGACGCTGCCGGCGTGGGCGGACGAGTCCCGATTCGACCACTACTACCGGCTCATAGTGAACACGACCGTCCCCGAGGAGACGGTGGGTGAGTCAGTCGCGGTCGGCGACGACGTCGCCGTGCTGGACGGCGAACGCTGAAGGCGGCTGGCTGCGTGAACGGAGGTATGCGATACGAGCAGTTCGGCGCGGACGGCGACCCGTCGGTCGTGACGATTCTGGGGTGGGGGAACCGCTTCCGGCACGAGAACGTGCAGTGGCTCGTCGGCCGCGTCGTCGACGCCGGCTACCGCGTGCACGGCTTCGAGCTCCCCGACGTGATTCGGGATTTCGACGCGGAGTACCGCGACCCGGTCGCGGAGCGCGTCGCCGACCTCGACGACTACCGCCTGCTCACGCATTCGACGGGCGGGCTCGTCGGTGAGTTCCTCGACGGCGTCGAAGCGAAAGTCCACCTGAGTCCGTGGTGGGGGTTCCACGACGCGCTCGACAACCCCGTCGTCTCGCTCGCGATGCGACTCCCGATCGCGACGCCGATTCTCCCCGCGGGCATCGACCGCGAGGGCCTCGGCGCGCTGGCGACGGACGGACAGCTCGCGGACGTCCCCGGGCGCGCCGCCCCCACGTTCCTCCGAGAGGCGAAGCGCGCACAGGAACGCCTCCCGGCCTTCGACGCCGAGCGGACGAGCGTCTTCTACACGCCCGCGGACCGCGTCGTCGGCGTCGACGCCATCGAGCGGCGCGCACCGCCCGAGAACCGCGTGCAGTACGAGGGCGGCCACGAGCTCTTCGCGTCCCCCGCCCGCGACGACCACGTCGACGCCGTGCTCGCCGCGCTCGCCGACGGCCCGAGCGCGCTCCCGAAGTCGTAAACCAACAGTCGCGATACACACTGCTCGGGTGGGAGTTACTGGACCATCGGTATTGAGCGCGTCGTCAAGTTCGGGTGTCGGGTTTTTGCTGTCGCCGAAGATCGCACCTGCACTATTCGCAGCAGTGTTCGTAAGCGTAGCCGGTGTTTCGAGCGTGAGAAGTTCTTCCTCCGAGTAAATCGGGTCGTCTGGCCGAGGGAGGCTGAACGAAGGAATGACCACGGATCGAATCTCGTCGAGTACCTCGCGCCAGTCCCGGCGAAGCATCCGTTGGATTGTCCGCTTTGACGGTTCTGAGTCCTTCTCGGACTCGCCTGTGGTGGTTCCGAGGTATGGCCACTCAGTCGTCGCACAAAGCATCTCGTCGACTCGCTCGACCAGATGATTCTGTGCGATCATCATCGTTGTTCGAGGGAAACGTACTGAATTGAGGGGTTCAGGGCTGTCGTGTACTTCTCATATCTGGGTGTCAGTCCTCACTCTCTACAGGGGTATCGTGGACTGCCGCGCGCTGCTCGGCACCGGATTCCTCCTTCAGGTCGAGGTTCGGAAGGGCGAGCGACGCGACGAGCGCAACGCCGAGGAGAGCGACACCAAAGAGGAAGACGTCGTGGAACGCGTTGACGAGCGCGCTGATGACCTGTTGTTGAAGCTGTGGGGATAACTGCTGGATCACCTGTGGGCTCTCCGAGACAGTGCTCGGGTCAACACCCGTTGGCAGTACGTCGCTGAGTTCGGCGGTGAGATGGCGATTGAAGACGATACCGAACGCGGAGACGCCGAGTGCCTCACCGAGGTTTCGGGCGAACGAGTAGAGCGAACTCACCTCGCCGATGTCGTTCCCGCTCACCGCGTTCTGAATCGCGGTCGCAAGCGTCGGTCCCGTCATCCCGATCGTTCCGGTGATGAACATATAGACCGCCGTCTGAAGCAAACTGACGTCTGCTCCCATCGTCGAGAGCAGATAGCAACCGACCATAGTGGTGAGCAGTCCGGCGACCGTGAGTGTCTTGTACCGTCCGAGCCTGCTCATGAGCTGACCGGCGAGGACCGCACTCCCGATGGAACCGAGGGTAAACGGGATGAGAAGCGCACCCGTGTTCACGCCACTCTCCTCGAGGACCGTCTTCATGAAGACGGGGACGTAGTTGATTACGCCGAGCATAACGCCGCCGAGGAGCACCGAGAGCACGGTAATCAGGAGGACCGATCGGTTACGGAACAGGCCGAGCGAGACCATCGGTTCCTCGGTGCGCCGCTCCTGGACGAGGAATAGCACGGTACTGAGGACGGTGACGGCCGCGAGACCAAGGGTCGGGAGAGACGTCCACGCGTAGCGGCTGCCGCCCCAAGAGGCGACGGCGACGAGCGCGGAGACGGCGACGACGAGGAGGCCAGCGCCCTCGTAGTCGATCCGATGGTTCTCGCTGGGCACGGGAACGTCGAGGGCGACCTGTACGAGTGCGAGCGCGAGGAGGCTGAGCGGGAGGTTGACGTAGAAGATCCACCGCCACGTGAAGTGGTCGGTGAGGAAGCCCCCAAAGAGCGGTCCGGCCATGATGGCGGTTCCATTGACGAGCTGGAGGTAGCTCATGTACTTGCCGCGTTCGCGGGCAGTGAAGATGTCGCCGATGCCAGCCATCGCCATCGCCATGAGTCCGCCGGCCCCGACGCCTTGGAGACCGCGGAAGACGGCGAGCTGGAGCATAGACCCCGAGACTCCGGAGAGGACGGAGCCCACGAGGAAGACGACGATCGCAATCTGTGTGAGTCGGCGACGACCGTAGACGTCCGATATCTTCCCGTAGAGGGGTGTGACGGCCGTCGAGGTGATGAGGTAGGCGGTAACGACCCAGAAGACTTGGTCGAGCGATCCGAGGTCAGTGGCGATCGAGGGGAGGGCGGTCGCGACGATGGTTTGATCGACTGCACCGAGGAGCATCGAGAGGCCGAGTCCAGCGAACGCGACGTACTTCAGACGACCGTCGAGCGAGCCGCCTGCGGCCTCAGGCATCGGTTCGACACCTCCCGATTCGATTCGACACGTCGGCGTTCTCTTGGGCCATACTCCACTACTGTCCGTATGACTGTATATGTGTTTCCGTTCATAGAGCCATGCGCGTGACCACAAACGACATACGTTCATAGCGCCGACGTCGACCATGCGAAATTTCACGGAAGAGGAGCGGGAAGCGATCCGGGAAGACCTCCTCGAGACGGGCCGGGAAGTCGTCGGTACCTACGGCTTCCAGAAGACGACGGTCAGCGACATCACGGAACCAGTCGGCATCGCCAAGGGGACGTTCTACCACTTCTTCGACTCGAAGTCCGACTACTTCCTCGAGCTGATCTCCCGCGAACACGACCGGCGCTTCGACCGTATCGAGGACGAACTCGAAGACGTCACTGACGCAACGGAAGGACTGGAACGCCTCTTCTCGACGTGGGCGCGTGAAACGGAGGACGGCTTCTTCTCCGAAGCCGATACGGAGGACCTCATGCGGTCATACGACCGCCAGCCAGGCAGAGACGAACGGGACCCCGAGTACGAGCGCTTCGTCTCCCGACTCCGCCCGATTCTCGACGCGCTCCGCGAACGGACGGACGAAGAATTCCCCGACCTCTCCGCTGGGCAACTGGGTTACCTGCTAGAGGAACTCGAAACGATCGTTCACTTCGGGGACCACCCGCACGACACCGAGATCGACGGCTGGACCGGATCGGTCCTCTACGACCTCCATATCCCGGCGCTCGCGAGAGGACTGACCGCGGACTGAGAGCACAGTCAGACACTGTCGTTTAGGTAGTTCGACCGGGGTTCCGGACCGGCTACTACCACTCGTAGAGTCGGATCACCCGGATCGGTTCGTCAGGAGACAGGGCCTGAGCGGCTCGTTTTCTGTAACCATGCCGTCTTCGCTATCGTATGTTCACTCCTCGTGAACGTTTCGTGTCGTTCGCAACGTACCCCAGGGTGAGGCCGTGGGGGAGCGGAACCGCTTGCGCGGGACGCGTCGAGAAATCGAACGCGGCGAGAAGGGCGAGCGACTGAGTCAGGCGTCGACGAGCGTGACGCCGGTGAACTCGAAGCGCGCGCCGCCGGATTCGCTCTCGGTGACGCGGACGGTCCAGCCGTGGGCGTCGGCGATTTCCTTCACGATGGCGAGGCCGAACCCGGTGCCGTCGGGCGCGGTCGTCTGGCCCGGCTCGAAGACGCGATCTCGCTCTCCCTCGGGAATGCCGGGGCCGTCGTCCGCGACGAAGAACCCGGTACGAGTCGGTTCGTCAGACGGCGAGGGACCGGTACGAGTCGGTTCGCCAGACGGCGAGTGACCGGTACGAATCGATGTGTCAGCCGCCGAGGTACCGGTACAAGCCGATGCGTCAGTCGGCTCGGTTGCGTTCTGTGGGTCGGGGTGGTCGTCGATGGGGCCGACAGTGATGGTGACGCTGGGGGGGTCGTCGGGAGAGTCGTCGAGGGAGTGTGGGTGGGGGGATGTGTTGCTGTGCTCGACGCTGTTGCGGAAGAGGTTTTCGAGGACGTGGCGGAGGCGGTCGGGGTCGCCGCGGATGCGGAAGTCGTCGGTGAGGTGGAGGCGGGCGTCGCCGGTGTCGACGGTGCTCCAGGAGCTGGCGGCGAGGTCGGCGACGTCGACGAGTGTTTCGTCGGCGACGGTGCGGCCTTGTTGGGCGAGGGTGAGGGTGTCGTCGGTGATGGCGGCCATGCGGTCGAGGGCGGCGTCGACCCGGTCGAGGGCGTCAGTGGGGGCGTCGGTGTCGCGTTGGGCGATGTCGAGCCAGCCCCGTGCGACCTGGAGGGGGTTGCGGAGGTCGTGGGAGACGACGCTGGCGAAGTTGTCGAGGCGTTCGTTCTGGCGTTCGAGTTCGCCTTCGTAGGTGAGGCGGTCGAGGGCGGCTTCGGTGTTCGCGGCGAGGATGGAGGCGAGTTCGACGTCGCCGTAGTCGAAGGCGGCGACGGTGGGGTCGACGATGCAGAGGACGCCGTGGTCGCCGAGGGGGAAGTACATCGCGGAGCGGGCGTCGCCGCGGTCGTAGTCGTCGTCGATGTCGCGGACGTCGTCGAACTGGCGGGGTTCCTGCTCGGCGTAGGTGCGGCCGGCGGGGGTGTCGCCGGTCGCGGCGTAGGTGGGGCGGTCGCCCATCTCGGCGTGGGCTTGGTCGGTGACGCCGACCGGTTGGAGGGAGCCGTCGCGGGCGAGGCGGACCACGGTGCTCGTGTAGGCGAGGATGGAGTCGGCGGCGTCGGCGACGAGGCGGGCGACGCAGTCGGGGTCGTCGGCGGTCATCAGGCTGCGCGTGGTCTCGTGGAGCGCGGCGAGTTGGGATGCGCGTTCGCGTCGGGCGGAGACGTCGCGGAAGACGGCGGCGACGAGGCGGTGGTCGGCGAGGTCGAAGACGCGGGCGTTGATTTCGACGGGGATGCAGTCGCCGGTGGCGGTTTCGGCGCAGATAGGCGAGCCGTCGGGGAGGCGGGTGAAGGTGGCGTGTTGCTCGGCGACGTGGCGTTCGAAGAGCGCGTTGTAGGTGTCTTCCTCGCCGGTCGGGTGGAGGAGCGTCTGGGGTGCGCCGATGAGGTCGTCGGCGTCGTAGCCGAGGAGCGCGGTCGCCTGTTCGTTCACTTCGACGATTTCTCTGGTGACGGCGTCCGTGATGAAGACGGGGTCGGGGGCGGCTTCGAGGATGGTCTGGTACTTCTGGCGGAGGGCGCGGCGGTCGCTGCGGTCGCGGACGGCGGCCATGACTTCGAGGTCGTCGCCGGCGTCGATGGGGCTGAGGCTGACCTCGACGGGGAAGTGCGTGCCGTCTTTCCGGCGGCCGGTGAGGTCGAGGTTCGCGCCCATCGGCCGGGTCTCGGGGGCGTCGAGGTAGGCGTCGCGTTTAGCGACGTGACCGTCGCGAACGGCCTCGGGGACGAGCACTTCGACGGGGTCGCCGACGAGGTCGTCGGGGTCGTAGCCGAACATCTCGCTGACGCGGTCGTTCGCGTACGTGATTCGGCCGTCGGCGTCGACGAGGATGATCGTGTCCGGCGACGCCTCACACATCGCCTCGTAGCGGGATCGTGTGCTGGACATTGGTGTTCGTGGCTGCGACCGCTGTGGGCGGCGACGGTCGGTACTGGATAGTCATCTAGCACGTCACCGGATATAGGTTTCCTCACACGACCAAGAATTGGCGAGCGCGGGTCAGTCGTCGGCGGCGGGGCGGTCGTGGATGTGGCCGTCGATGCGCCTGAGCGAGCCGCCGGTGCGGTCGTTGTGGACGGCGAGGGCTTCGGCGACGATGCTGAGCGCGACCTGTTCGGGCGCGCCGCCGCCGAGGTCGAGGCCGACGGGCGTGTAGACGCGGTCGAGTTGGGCGTCGGTGAACGTGACGTCCTCGTCGGCGAAGTCACCGAGCATCTCCTGGAAGCGGTCGTCGGGGCCCATGAGGCCGACGTAGGGCGCGTCGGTGTCGAGGAGGGCTTCGACGGCGAGGCGGTCGTCGACGTAGTTGTGCGTCATGACGACGACGACGGTGTCGGCGTCAATGTCGACGTCGTCGGTGAGCGAGCGGGGGCTGGTGGAGACGACGGCGTCGGCGGCGGGGAAGCGCTCGGCCTTCGACTTCGCGCCGCGGAAACCGGCGACGGTGACGGAGAAATCCATGCGGGCGGCGAGGTCGACGACGGGGCGGGCGTCGTGGCCGGTGCCGACGACGACGAAGTCCGCGGGGGCGTCGATGACGTCCACGAAGACGGTGGCGGTCCCGCGGTCGGTGTCGACGGTGGCGGCGTGGGAGCTTCCGCCGGGGTCTCGGTCTTCGAGAGCGGCGGCGACGTCGGGTGGGAAGCCGTCGAGGGCGTCGGCGTAGGCGCGGTCGCCGACGGCGAGGCGGTCGTCGTCGCTGGCGATGACGGTGTAGACGACGGTGTCGTCGCCGGCGGCGTAGGCGTCGACGGCGCGGCGGAAGGAGTCGTCGAGGGGTTCGAGGAGGACGTCGAGGACGCCGTTGCAGCCGACGCCCATGCCCCAGACGTCGTCGTCGGTCATGAGGTCGTAGGTCTCGACGCGGGCGTCGCCGGTGTCGAGGACGCCGCGCGCGAGCCGGCGGACTTCGTCTTCGAGGCAGCCGGCGGTTATCGCGCCGACGCCGCCCTCGCCGGGGGTGACGACCATCTTCGCTCCGGGCCGCCGGTACGCGCTCCCGCGGACGTCGACGACCGTCGCCAGCATCGCGTCCGCGCCCTCGTCGAGGAGGTCGCCAGCGACGTCCATCACCTCCGACTCCGGCACGCTCCACTCGCTCATACCTAGCGATAGTGAGTGATAGACTAAATACTCTGGCCCGGCCCCCGAGAAAACTTCATAATCGTGCATGATGTACGTCCGTATGGAGTGGTATGCATGCGCAACACACAGTCCGGACCGGTCGGCGAGAGAGCGGAGGCCGAGCGTGAGCACCGCGAGCGCGCCGGGAGCCGGCGAGGGAACTACTCTTGCGCGCTGGTGAGTTTCGTCGTCACCGTCGTCGTCGGCGTCCTCGCCTACCCGCTCCTCGTGGCGCTCACCCGACCGTTCACCGTGCTCGCGACGACGATGCTCGTCTTCGCGCTCCTCGGCATCCTCGCCGTCACTTGGCTCGCTCTCGACCTCCTCTGGGACTGGCGCGCCACCCACCGGCCCGCGCGGTAGAACGGATGGACTCGTGCGCGCACAGGCCGTGCCTCGACCGACGATCCCCGCGACAGAGGGAGCCCACCCGCATCGACCCCCTATTTCGGCGGTCCCGTGGGTTTCGCGCGCTACTCGGGCGCGCCGAGCGCCTCCTGGATGTTGTCGATGGTCTTCTTCACCTGTCGTTTCGCGACGGACTTCACGAGGCGACTCCCCATGTTCATCACGCGCCCCGTGACGTTCATCTCGACCTCGTAGTCGACGTGCGTGCCGGGGCCGTCCTCGCGCGGAACGAGGTACATCTCGCCCGTCGCCGACATCCCCGAATCGCCTTCCTCCGCGTCCCCGGTCAGTTCGACTTTCACGTACTCCTCTTCTTCCTGTTCGAGGATTTCGATGTTCGAGTCGAACGTCGCGGAGATGTAGGAGATCTCGATACCGATAGTCGCCGTGTAGTGGGTGTCGTCGACGACGTCGACGTCCTGGCAGTTCGGGATGCAGCCGCCGAGTTCCTCGGGGTCGAGGACGAAATCCCAGGTCTCGCTCGGTGACGACGCCACGTCGAAAGTCCCGTCGAACTCCATGTGTCACGTATTATCGTGATACGATAAAACTCTTCGCCGCGAGCGAGTCGAGCGAACCGTTATCACGCCACGCGACAAGAAGCACGTATGGCCGATCACCCCGACCTGGTGACGCGCGACCGCGCCGTCGGCGACGTGCTCGCGGCGCGCGAATCCGCCCTCGCGTCCCGCGACACGGAGACGGTCCCGCCCGACGAAATCGGCGGTCGGGTGCTCGCCGAAGACGTCGTCGCGGACGCGGACGCGCCGCCCGTGAGCCGGGCGACGATGGACGGGTTCGCGTTCGACGCGACCGACGACTATCCGCTCACCCTCGGAGAGGGCGAGGTGTTTCCGGAGGACGACCCGGGCGACCTCGACGCGGGGCACGCTCGCCGCGTCGCCACGGGCGCGCCGATTCCGCGCGGCGCGAACGCCGTGTTGAAGCGCGAAGACGCCCGCGTCTCGGACGGCCGCCTCCGCGGGAAGCGCGTCGAGCCGGGGACGTACGTCTCCGAGCGCGGGAGTAACTACGCGGCCGGCGACGCGCTCTTCGCGGCGGGCGAACGCCTCTCCGCGAAGGACGCGATACTCCTCGGCGACCTCGGCGTCGACGACGTCGCGGTCTTCGAGCGGTTCTCCGTCGGCGTGCTGGCGACGGGAACGGAGATTCACGAGGGCGTGACGGCGGACCTCGACTCCGACATGCTCGCGGGCCTCGTCGAGTCGTGGGGGCACGACGCGGTCTACGAGGGCTCAGTGCCCGACGAGGGCGACCGCGTTCGGGACGCTATCGAGTCGCTGGCGCGCGAGCACGACGTCGTCGTGACGACGGGCGGGACGAGCGTCGGGCACAAGGATTACGTCGTCCGCGCGCTCGCCGACCTCGGCGAGATCGACTTCCACCGCGTGCGCCTGCGCCCGGGCAAGCCGCTCGCGCTCGCCCGCCTCCCCGAGCACGACGCGGTCGCGTTCGCCGTCCCGGGGAAGCCCGTGGGCGCGCACACCGTCGCGACGCTCGTCGCGCGGCCGTTCTTCACGGGCGACGCCCGCCACCCCACCGTGTCCGCAGAAGTGACCGTCGACCTCGAACTCGGTCCGTCGGGGTTCGACTACGCGATTCCCGTCACGCTCGACGGCGACCGAGCGACGCCGCTCGGCCACGCCTCCTCGGCGCTCGCAGTCTACGAAGACACCTACGACCCGAGCGTGCTGTCGGCGAGCACCCGGGCGACGCGCGCCGACGGCCTCGTCGTCACTACCGACGCCCTCACCGCCGGCGAACGCGTCGAAGTCGTCCCGTACTCGGTCCTCGACTGACCGCTGTTCCCGGGTCGTCGACTCCGGAGCGGCGCTCCCCTCCTCGCGAGACAGGTTGGATGTGCGAGAGGTGGGACGACGTGTCACATCGGTTGAACCGCCGCGTGTGTGAGTCAGTCCCGTGTCGTGTCCGGCCAGTTGTCTTTTCAGCCGTGACCAGTAAACGCGTTGTAGAGCAATGTCTGGAGACGGGGCTGCGGACGGGCGGTCGGAGAGCGAGGGGGAGCTAGAGACGTCTCGACGGGATTTCGCGCTGGGCGTCGGCGGCCTCGGCGCGCTCGCGCTCGGCGGGGCCGGCGCGTATCTCTCGACCGCCGACTCCTCGACAGGTCAGACGTACATCGTCAAGCAGGGGAAGCTCCGGTGGGAGGCGTCTCCGGTCTCCTACAAGGATAAGACCGTGGAGACGTTCTACGGCTATCAGTCAGCGTCGGAGTCGGCGAACCCCGCGATAGACCTCGCGAGCGACGGGGCGGCGTCCCGGCTCTTCCTCTACGAGGGACCAGTAGGAACGTCGCTCGTCTTCCTGCACGGGGGCGCGGACGCCGAGCAGGGCGGGACGGCCTTCTTCAAGTTCTCCGGGCTCTCCCGGTCGTCGGGCGAGTGGGCGGTCCGCGACGACGCGGTGAGCGTCGACGACGACTTCGAGAAGTGGGAGGGCGGGAACGCGAAGGTGAAGTGGGAGTGGGGCGCGGGCGAGACGGACGGCGGCGCGTTCTGGGGCGTCGGCGACACCGAGTCCACCATCAAGGTCTCGGCGAAGACGCTCCGCGGCGTCGACGCCTGGACGTTCCGCTCGGGCGACGACGGGTCGCGGTCGTTCGAAGTGACCGACGCGAAACCCGTCTCCATCAGGTCGGCGGAGAAGAAGTCGGTGAAGCGGGTGAACGTCGACATCATGCCGGAGTCGGACGCGAACACGTTCGACCCGTACGCGAAGGACGCCATCACGGTCGCGGTGAAATCGCCGCCGGACGGGGCGGACGAGAGCGAGTGGGTGTCGCCGGGCGACGTCGACCCCGGGAACGTCTCCGTGAACTTCGGGTCGCGGCGCTACCTCGCGGGCGGGAACGGCGCGAGCCCCCAGCGGTACTCCCGGCAGAACGGCGCGCTCTACCTGGAGTATAAAGTGAAGGCGGCGAGCTTCTCGCTCGACTCCGCGTACGGCTTCCTGGTCGGGAAGACGGACTCGTACACGTGGTTCCGCGGGAAGGACGCCGTCCAGCCGGGCGGGTTCAACAACGCGGATTCGGAGACGCCGCTCGTCGTCACCGACCTGAACGCGAACCCCGAGGGCGGCGACGCCGAACACCTCGCCGCGGAGTACGTCGAGTTCACGAACGACGGCGACGCGGCGCTCGACCTGACGGGGCACACGGTGACGGACAGCGAGGGGTGGGAGTTCCACTTCCCGGACGGTTTCACGCTCGACGCGGGCGCGTCCGTCCTCCTCCACACCGGCGGGGGCGAGTGGACGGATGCCGACCTCTACTGGGGGCTCGACACGCCGGTCTGGGGGAACGAGGGCGACACCATCCGCGTGACCGACGCGGACGGCGACACGATCCTGCGGCACACGTACTCGCGGTAGCGGCCGAACGAGGGGGATTTCGGTGACCGAGAACGACCGATCCGACGGGGCGGGGGACGAGCGAGCGGGCGAAGAGCGCTCGCTCCGACCGGACTGGTGGTGGGCGAGCGAGGGGTCGCTGTGGGAGCGGTTCCCGACGCCGGCGCGCGACGCCTTCCCCGGGCCGATATCGGTCGAGACGGAGAGGGCGTTCGCGGCGGACCGCCTGCTCGCGGGCTTCTTCGTCGCGGTGTTCGTCGCGGGCGCGCTCGCCGTGCTCGGCTACTTCACCGGGCATTCGCTCCGGGAGGAACTGCTCTGGTTCGTCTACCTCGGACTGTGGCTATTCGTGCTCGCGTACGCGATTCCGACCGTCGTCTGGGGGTACGAGGCCTGGGTCGGCCGGCGGTACGAGCCGCCGCCGCCCGAGTACGGCGCGGACGACGTCCAGGTTCGGATTCTCACCGTGGACGCCGAGGACGTCGTCCAGCACACCGTCGACGCGCTCCCCGACGCGTTCACCGACCGGCACGTCGTCGCCGAGGAGCCGCTGGACGTCGACGGCGCGACCGTGCACGTCGTTCCCGACGGCTTCGAGTGCGAGGCGACGAACAAGGGCCGGGCGCTGGAGTGGGCGCGCCGGACGCTCGACTGCGAGCGGGAGTTCGTGCTCTTCCTCGACGAGGACACGCTCGTCACGGAGTTCGACGGGCTTCCGGACGCCGACGTCGTCCAGTTCCGCGAGTGGCCGATGTACACGGGGTCGTACGTCACGTACTGGGCGGAAGTCCTCCGGATGGGCTACCAGACGGAGCAGACCGGGTTCGAGGAGTGGAACATCCCGCTGTACGCGTGGGGCGGCGGCATCGCCGTGCGGAAATCCGTCGAGGACGCGGTGACGTGGAACTTCGACACGCTCATCGAGGACACGGTGTTCACGTGGGAGGCGACGAAGCAGGGCGCGGACTTCGAGGTGTTGGAGACGAAGTTCCGGAATCAGGCCCCGCCGTCCATCGGGGCGATGTTCGAGCAGCGTCGGCGCTGGCTCGTCGGCACGCTCCACGAAGAAGACCACCTCCCGCCGTGGTTCCACGCGCTCGACGCGGTGCGGAACGTCACGTGGGTGTTCAGCCCCGTAACGCCCTTCCTCTTGCTCTTCAGCGCGCTCCTCCCGACGAATCTCCCCGGACACGTCGCCTTCCACGTCGTCGCGCAGGGCTTCTTCCTGTTCTCGCTCGTCTGGGTGCTCCAGGGCTGGCGGTACTACGAGGGGCCGTCGCTCCGCACGCTTCCCGTCTTCTTCGTCTACCCGCTCGTCACCGCCGTCCACGCCGGCGGCGCGGCCTGGGGGTTCGTCGACCCGCCGGAGTCGTTCGAAACAACGACGAAGACCGACGACCACCGGGACTGACGGCCTCGCCCAGTGAGCGCCGCGTGCGTGACACGCGCTCGCTCGCCGGCCGCGAGAAGCGAACGACTATCCTTCGATGGGGCGATTGACAGGTATGTCCGTGTCAGCGTCCCGGTCACCGAGTCTCGCTCGCGTCGGCGTCGAAGTGGTCACGCTCCTCGTCGTCGCCCTCGTCGTGTCGCTCGTCGCGGGCGTCGCGTTCGTCGTGCCCGCGCTCGTGCTCGGCTACGGCATCGATACGACCGGCGTCCTCCTCGGGTCGACGGCCGCCGGCCAGCTCGCCTTCCTCGCCGTCGGCTACGCCTACACGCGCTACCGCGACGTCGAGGTTCCCGTGCGCCGCCCGTCGAAGCGCGACCTCCTCTTCGCCGGCGGCGGCGTCGTCGCCGCGCTCGCGCTCGCCATCGCGCTCTCCCTCGCCCTCACCGCGCTCAACCTCGTTCCGGACTCCGTCATCGGCGAGGTCGCGGCGACGGACCCGGCGTTCCTCCTCGGCCTCGCCGTCCTCTCCGTGCTCATCGTCGCGCCCGCGGAGGAACTCCTCTTCCGCGGCGCGATACAGGGCCGCCTCCGCCAGCGCGTCGGCCCCGCGGGCGCGGTCGTCGGCGCGGCGCTCGTCTTCGGGTCGGTCCACCTCGCGAACTACACCGGCGCGTTCGCCCCCATCGTCGCGGGCGCGCTCCTCATCGCCGCCGTCGGCTGCGTCTTCGGCGTCCTCTACGAGTACACGGAGAACCTCGTCGTCCCGGTCGCCGCGCACGCGACCTACAACGTCGTCCTCCTCGTCACCTCCTACCTCGCCGCCTGACCGCCCGCAGCGACCACGCGAACTGGGACCACCGACAGGTCGGGCACGGCGCTTTTCCCCGCACCGGCCGAACGGCGACCCATGGAAACACACGCTGAGAGCGCCGTCGACGAACTCGAAGCCGAGTTCGGGGATACGCTCCGCGCGATCGCGACCTACGACCGCGACGGCTACGAAGTCCAGTACCTCGGCGCGAAGGCCGAAGCGAACTACGACGAACTCGACCTCGACGCGATATACGACGACGTCGTCCTCCAAGACCTCGAACGGCCCTTTCAGGAGCAGCTGTTCGACGACCTCGGCGACGTCCGCGGGAAGATCCGGCTGTTCGAGGACGGAACGGTCGCGCACTTCTGGCCGACGGACGAACGGAAGGGGGTCTTCGTCGGGTTCGACGCCGACGCCGACCCCGGCGTCCGCTCCCTGTTCGAGATGGTCGGCGACGTCTACGACTGAGACGGGGGACGTCGGTCGAGACGGGGGGTGTTGGTCGGAAACGGACGGCGAGAGCGCCGACGCCTACGCGTTCGAGTAGTGGATGGCTGACGCGCGGTGCTGGTCGTCGTAGGCGTCGACGCCGTCGCCGAACGCCCAGCGGAGGCGGTAGGTGTCGTACATCGTCGAGTGACTGTAGTCGAGGAAGGTCATCGGGACGACGAGCCCGCCGTCGGCGCGGACGGCGCTGGCGAGCGCGGCGTACATGTGGTTGTGGCGGTCGTCGCGGACGATCGCGCCGAGGACGGGCGCGGTCTGTCGATGCGGCGGGGCGACGTGGAAGGCCTCGATGGCGCGGACGGTGTACTCCCAGCAGTAGAGACCGGTCGAGCCGTCGAGGAGCGTGTGGAAGGCGGTCGATTCGGCGTCGTACGCGCGGAGCGGAACGGTGTCGAAGAGGAGGTAGTCCTGAAGGAGGCCGACGACGTATCGAGTGACGTCGAAGTGTGAGTGCTCGCGGAAGCCGTCGGCGAGCCCGTCGACGAGGGCTTCGGGGTCGCGGGGGTCGCGGCCGGTGAATGCGCGGACGGTCGTCGCGGACGGCTGGCGGTAGTGTTCGCCGCGGAGCGTCGCGACGGTGAACGGCCGCGTGCGGGCGTCGGCGAGCCGGTCGAAGAACGCCCGGGTGTCGAGGAACTCGAAGGCGACGTCGCCGGCGTCGAGCGCGTCGAGGTCGGCGCTCAGGGCGCGAAGCGGCGATGAAACGCCGTAGGCTGCGCCCGCGTCGGCCGCCTCGTCGGGCGTCGCGTCCGCGACCGGGACCGTCGTTCGTCGGTCGCCGTCCGCAGCGTGGAGGGTGACGGCGTCGCCGTCGAATCGGAGTCGCGTGCCGGCGGCGGTGAGGTCGAAAGGGTGCGTGTCGAGTCGGCGGGCGGCGAGCGGGGCGAGGTCCTGTTCGGGGAGGTTCGTCCCGAAGACGCGGCCGTAGCCCGTCACCTCGTAGCCGACGCGAGCGCCGCCGAGGCCGAGCGCGCCGCCGCCGGCGAGGCGGAGGAAGCGGCGGCGGCCGCGGTCGACGCCGCGCTCGGGCGTCGATTCGTCGGGATTCCCGTCGCGCTCACTCATCGGTCACCGGTTCTCGCGAACCCCGGATAAGGCTTCGCCGACAGTCGATACGTGAACATCGTGTGGTATGTGCCGCCGAATCACGGCGTTCGCAGCCCGTCTCGGGCGGTCGTGGAGAGCGTCCCGGAGAGGGTGACGAGCGCCGCGCCGAGCGCGTCGACGACGAGGTCAAGGACGGTGTCAGTGAGGTAGTCGAGCGTCGTCCACTGGTGCCAGAAGGTCTTGACGAGGAACTCGTAGGTTTCGAAGCCCGCGCCGACGGCGAGGACGAGGGCGACGATCCACCACGCGGAGACGCCGTCGGGGACGGTCTCGCGGAGGCCGACGCTGAGGATAGCGGCGACGCCGACGCCGCCCATCGCGTGCGCGAGGATGTCGAGGTCGGGGACGTGGGTGTACTGGTCGTGGGCGAGCCAGGTGTAGTGGAGGGCGAGGAGCGCGCCGCCCCAGGTGAGCGACGCCGTCCACCGGCCGACGCGCGTCCGCGAGCGGGCGTCGGCGAGGAGCTGGGCGGTGAGGGCATGAGCGAGCCGCGGCGTCGAGGGCGTTTCGGGCCAGAGCCGCCGCATCACGCTTCTCGCGGAGAGGGCGGCGAGGACGGCGAGCACCCCCACGACGAGTCGCGGGGAGGCCTGCGGGAGCGAGGACACCTCGCACTTTTTCGGACCGTTGGGTAAGTGTCTTTTGAGGAACGAGTCGGGTGTGTTACTCGATGCGGGCGGGGAGGTCGAGCCGGCGCAGCGCGGCCTCGACGCATCCGGCGAGGGCGAAGAGTGCGAGAACGGCGAACCACGCGCCGAAGTAGAGCGAGTGCGGGCCGTCGACGCTCGCGGTGAGTTGCGCGCGGGCGTCGAGCAGGACGAGCGCGGCGAGGAGTGTCACGGGCGCGAACAGCCGCCGCGTGAGGAGGAAGTAGATGGGGGCGGCGGCGAGCAGCCACGCGCCGACGGCACCGAAGGCCAAGACCGACCACGCGGACCACACCGTGACCGTAACGCCGAGTCGGACCGCCAGCCACGTCATGGCGAGGGCGTGGAGAACGCCGCCGACGCCGGCGACCGCCGCGGCCTGCCGGTTGGTCGGCGCGGTGAGCCACGGCGGCGCGACCGGGAGTCCGGGGAGGGCGCTCGAACGCGTGCGG
Organism: Halocalculus aciditolerans; assembly: GCF_014647475.1. Taxonomy (NCBI): domain Archaea; kingdom Methanobacteriati; phylum Methanobacteriota; class Halobacteria; order Halobacteriales; family Halobacteriaceae; genus Halocalculus; species Halocalculus aciditolerans. The sequence continues at coordinate 528,085 of NZ_BMPG01000003.1, forward strand.
GCCGCGGCTTCGACGAGACCAGTGAGGAGGAACCCGACGACCCAGACGGACGCGTTCACCATGTAGTGAACGATGTAGAGGCCGTGCTCGACGACGATGATACCGGTCGGTTCGGCGAGGCGTTCGAGTTCGGCGACGTCGCGGAACGTCGGTCCGGGCGGCGTGAGTTCGACGCCGAGGACGTAGCCGGACGCCGCGAGGAGCGCGACGAGCGGGGCGGCGAGGCGGAAGCGGAGCGCCAGCCAGACGGGGAGCGCGGCGACGACGACGAGGCCGCCGTACCGCCAGAACAGCCCGAGAAGCGTGTACGCGTCCGGGCCGACCGCGTAGCCGAGGTAGAGGGCGACGGCGAGGAGGAGCGCCGCGTGGAGGACGCCGAAAGCGAGGCTCGCGGCGAGCGGGCGATGGCGCATACGTGACATCGCGGCCGCCGACCGCTTGGGTTTTGTCCCGGGCGAGCCACGGGCTCCGGGCAAACCGAATCGGGGAGGCGGCGACTAGCGGGTGACGGGCGTCCTACGCGTCGAGTTGGTAGCGAGCGACCTCGCTGCCGCCGCAGGCCGTGCACTCTGCGGTGTCGGGGGCGAGTTTGGTCCCGCAGTGGCGGCACTCGACGAGCGTCCCGGGCGACGCCGACTGGGTGAGTATCGACTTGAGGTCTTCGAGCATCCGTGTGAATCCGTGGACGGAACGCGGGCCGGCGTGATATCGCGTCGGTGACGCGGTCTGTTCAACTGTTCTTCAGGGTCGACGCGGCTAAGTAAGTTGGGCAAACGACTCAGAGATGTTGTCACGCAACAAATTAGACGTTCAGGCAGATATTGCACACGAGAGAGGGGAGTGTTTCTTACGATGTAGCTTTTTCCCCGGTGTAGTCGAACCATTTTTAGAAATGTTTAATGGTGTGGGTTCGGGTCGTCGACATAGTGTCGAATCACACACGGCGGCAGCTACTGAAGGCCACAGGTATCGCAGGTGCAGCGGGAATCACCGGTCTCGCCGGCTGTTCCGGCGGCGGAAGCGGTAGCGGGAACGGCCCGACATCCATCGGAGCGGGTATCGCGAGCGCGAGCACGACGACGGGGCAGGCGAGCAACGCGTTCCAGCGCGTCGTCAAAGAGCAGTCACCGGACACGGAGCCCGCCGGGACCATTCAGTGGGCGAGTCAGGAGACGGGCGGCGACCCGGCGAGCCTCCGGCAGTACAACCAGGGGAACCTCCGGGCGATGGGCGCGGGGAACTTCGTGATGGCGTCGGCGATGCAGGACGCGCCGCCGTTCTCGGAGAACCCCGTCGAATCCGTCCCCCACCAGGCGTTCAAAATCGTCTCCATCCACCTCCACATCGTCGCGGTGGACGGCTCCGGCATCGAGACGAGCGACGACCTGATCGGGAAGAACTTCTGGGCGCTCCCGCCGAGCTGGGGGCTGCGCCAGCAGGCCGAGACCGTCTTCGAGAACGCCGGCATGTGGGAGGACCTCGAACCGAACGTCGTCGACGCGGATATCGGCGACGTCGCGGGCGCGGTCGAAGAGGGTCGCGTCGACGCCCTCATCGCCTACGGATCCGGCTTCGACAGCCTCCCCGGCTGGGCGACTGAAGTGGACGCCCGCGCGGACCTCCACGTCGTCCAGCCCTCCGACCAACTCCAGCAGGGCATCGAGCAGACCCGCGGCACGAACTACAGAGAAATCGACGTCTACGGCTGGAACCAGGACATGGGCGCTGACACCGTCGGAACCTTCCCCTCCGACTTCCAGTTCTTCTTCGGCTCCGACATCTCCCGCGACGTCGGCTACGAACTCGCCAAAATCAGCCACGAAAACGTCGACGCCATCCAGGAGAGCCAATCGGCGTACGCCGACCACAGCGACCCCGAAGCGATGGCGAGCGCGTACCTCGACGACTTCCCCGTTCACCCCGGCGTCTACGACTTCCTCGAGGAGCAAGACGTCGACCTCGCCGACTACGAACGCGGCAGCGTCGAAGCGTAAGGACGGCTCGCAGTTCCACGATTCACACTCGGGCCTCCGGGCCTCGTTCCGAATCTCGTTACTCGCGCGAACGATAGTGAGTGCGAGCAGGGAGGAACTCGTTCCGACCGTGCTCACGCCTCGCCTCACTCCGCTCGGCTCAGCGTTCGTATTTCCGAGATTCTCGAACGCTGTCGCGTTCTCCGAATCTCGTTACTCCTCTTGGGCGTCGACGACCGCCACGCCGGCGAGGTTGACGATGTCCTTGACTTCGTCGCCGCGCTGGATGACGTGAACGGGCTCGTCCATCCCGGCGAGAATCGGACCGATGGCGTCGGCACCGCCGAGGCGCTGGAGGAGTTTGTAGCCGATGTTCCCGGCTTCGAGGTTGGGGAAGACGAGGCAGTTCGCCGGCCCGTCGAGTTCGGCGAAGTCGTAGGTGTCGTCGAGGATGTCCTCGACGACGGCGGTGTCGGCCTGCATCTCGCCGTCGACCGGGAAGTCGACCGTCGGGTCGTCGTGGAGTTTCGCGACGGCGTCGCGGGGTTTCGCCGTGCCCGCGTTCTCGACGCTCCCGAAGTCCGAGTAGGAGAGAAGGGCGACGCGCGGTTCGATGTCGAACTGGCGCGCGGTCTCCGCGGTGTGCCGGGTGATTTCGGCGAGTTGCTCGGGCGTCGGGTCGAGGTTGACGGTGGTGTCGGCGCAGAAGATGACGCGGTTCTTGAACGTGAGCATGTAGATTCCCGCGACGTAATCCGTATCGGGCGCGGTGCCGACGACCTGAAGAGGCGGGCGGAGCGCCGACGAGTAGTGGTGGGAGAGCCCGGTGAGGAAGGCGTCGGCGTCGCCCTGTTCGACCATGACGCTCCCGAAGTAGTTCGAGTCGCGCTCGACGAGTTCGGTGGCTTCGCTGTGCGTCACGCCCTTGCGCTGGCGGAGTTCGTGGAGGCGGTCGGCGTACGCGCCGGGGGCGTCGGTCGCCGGGTCGACGACTTCCGGGGTGAAGTCGAGACCGAGGTCGTCGGCGGTCGACGCGATTCCGTCGTGGTCACCGATGAGAACGGGATCGGCGATACCCTGGTCCTGGAGCTGGTAGGCGGCGCGGATCATCTTCTCGTTGTCGCCCTCGCCGAGCGCGACGCGCTTCGGATCGTTCTGCGCCTTATTCAAGACGATGCGCATCATCTCGCGGCTCTTGCCGAGGCGGGCTTCGAGGCGCTCCCGGTACGCGTCGAGGTCCACGTCTTCGCGCGCGACGCCGGACTCCATGGCGGCGTCGGCGACGGCCGGTGCAATCTCGAAGAGCACCCGCGGGTCCAGCGGCTTCGGCAGGATGTACTCGGGGCCGAACTGGAGGGGTTGGTCGCCGTAGGCCTTCACGACCTGGTCGGGAACGTCCTCCTTCGCGAGGTCCGCGAGTGCTTCGGCGGCGGCGACCTTCATCGACTCGTTGATGTCCGTCGCCCGCACGTCCAGCGCTCCTCTGAAAATAAAGGGGAAGCCGAGGACGTTGTTCACCATGTTCGGGTAGTCCGAGCGCCCCGTCGCCATGATGACGGTGTCGTCCCGAGCGTTCTTCGCCTCCTCGTAGCCGATCTCCGGCTCCGGGTTCGCCATGGCGAACACGATGGGGTCGGCCGCCATCGACCGGATCATCTCCTCGCTCACGATGCCCCCCACCGAGAGTCCCACGAAGACGTCCGCACCCGCGATGATGTCCGCGAGCTCGCCGGACTCGACGCCGCGGGCGAACGGCTCGGCGTGCGGGCTGAGGTCGCCCGCCTCCGCGCGCGCTTCGGAGAGCACGCCGTCGATGTCGCACATCCGGATGTTCTCCGTCGGCACGCCCAGAGAAGCGTAGAATTTCGCGCAGGACACCGCCGCTGCGCCCGCGCCCGAGAACGCCACTTCGAGCTCGGAGAGGTCTTTGTCGACGAGTTCGATGGCGTTCAACAGGGCCGCGCCGCTGATGATGGCCGTCCCGTGCTGGTCGTCGTGGAAGACGGGGACATCCATTCGCGAGCCCAGTCGCTCTTCGATCTCGAAACACTCGGGGGCCTTGATGTCCTCGAGGTTGACGCCACCGAACGTCGGCTCCATCGCCGCGACGCTCTCCACGAACGCATCGACGTCGTCTTGGTCGAGTTCGATGTCGAAGACGTCGATGTCCGCGAACCGCTTGAACAGCACGCCCTTCCCCTCCATCACGGGTTTCGACGCCTGCGCGCCGATGTCGCCGAGGCCGAGCACCGCGGAGCCGTTCGAAACGACGCCCACGAGGTTCCCCTTCGCGGTATACTTGTAGGCGTCCGCGGAATCCGCGGCAATCTCTCGACACGGCGCGGCGACGCCCGGCGAGTAGGCGAGGGAGAGGTCGCGCTGCGTGTTCGTCGGCTTCGTCGTCGAAATCTCAATCTTTCCGGCCGGTTCCTCTTCGTGATACGAGAGCGCGTCTTCGTCGAGCCCCATACGCGCTATTCGTAGCCGGAGCGAAAAAACCACAGGACACCGCGCGCCTCGGACGACCCAGGTCACCCTCACACCCCATCCGCATATCTCGACCCGCACAGCGCCGTCGACGGCCCGCGAAATTCACCGGCGAGCACGAGGAAGCGAAGAAGGGTGAGACTGAGTCTCGTCGCCGTCATTTCCGAGAGAATAGAGTGAAAACTCCGCGAGTACGCAAAAGGGGGATGCATAGATGCTGGCGGAAACCAGCGAAGAGTACGTGCAATCCTAAGACAGCCGTGATACGGATTTCAGCAGCTTCCTCGCCGCAAACGCGTCACCTCCATCCCGAACGGAATTGAGGACGCGACGAGTTCGACGCTCTCGAAAGCGAACGCGACACCCTACCGAGCCGCGAAACATAGTCGAGCCCGAGAGGAACCAGTCACCCCACGTCCGAGAACACGTTGTGGAAGCGAACTGTTACCACCCCCCAACCACTCGTGACCCACCGCTATGTATACCGAGAAAAATCCCCGAACAACAACAACCCCGATGGCTGTCGCTCCTCGGAGACTAATGATGAACGCGACCACACACCAGTATGTGTGGCCGCGGTAAGTATGAATGGGTAGGCGGCGAACCGGATTTCCCAGAGGCTCGCGCACTC